>CAKPAV010000106.1 GCA_934133115.1 uncultured Bacilli bacterium | reverse complement strand
GTTATTTACTAATGCGGAAACCAAAAATGCGGTTGTTGAGCCCAATAATACATACCAAGTGCCACCAAATGTATTGTTAAGAGCATTATTAATAATATCTTGGCTTCCTTCAACATAAGATTCGCCCCAGACACCAGGAATAATACTAGCAATAAAGAAAATTAAACATACAAATAAGTTGATAACTACACCTAATACCGCTAATTGGTTCGCGGCTTTTAATCCAAAATGTTTGGTAATAACATCCATTGTTAAAAATGAAACCCAAGATAATAATATTCCAGCATCTAAAGCTAACCAAGATACAGGCATATTAATACTTTTATTCGCTAATAAATTCATACCAACAACACTAACGATAAATAGCGTTACAAAGATGGATGGAATATTTCTTGTGAGAGTAACAAACTCATTCCATTCTTTTTTTAATTTGTTTTTCATAAATAACACACTCCTAATAACAAAAAAACAGGTCCAAGACAAAGGACCTGAAAATATTAGTCAAGATACTTTGTTCCTGGTTTTATTTATAGACAGGATGGCAACAACGAACTGTCTTTTACGAATGAATATTAACTGATTTTTACTAGTTTTGCAACAATTATTTTGAATGTAAGCGGTCTAGAATGCATTTTAAAAAAATATATGATATATTACTAGCGTAATGGGGAGTGAAAAAAATGAAATTAGAACCAATTATTGAAAGTCTTTTAGATACCGATTTTTATAAGTTTAATATGAATCAATTAATGCTTCATAAATATCAAGAACCAATAGGAGAATATCACTTCAAATGTCGTAACAAAGATGTTACTTTTAGTGAAGAAATGTTACAAGAAATAAACGAGCAAATTGATCATTTGTGTACCTTAACATTTCAAAAAGAAGAATTAAATTATTTAAGTTCAATATCCTTTATTAAAGATGATTATATAAAATTTTTATCGACATTTAAATTGAATAGAAGTTATGTTGATTGCCATTTAAATGACAAAAAAGAATTAATATGCGTGGTTAAAGGACCTTGTTATTTAGCTATGCCTTTTGAAATTTACTTATTAGAAATAATTAATGAGGTATATTTCCGCTTTAAATATAATTATCAAGAATTATTAAAAGAAGCAAAAGAACATTTAGATGTTAAAATAAATAAGATGCAAAATGGTACATATACTTTTAAATTTGCGGAATTCGGATGTCGTAGGAGACTATCACGTGAATTCCAAGATTATATGGTGAAAGAATTTGTGACTAAAACCAAAAATTGTGTTGGAACGTCTAATGTTTATTTAGCAATGAAATACAATGTTACACCAATTGGTACATACGCTCATGAATTAGTGCAAATGTATCAAGGAATTGATGGGTTAGATATTGCTTTTGATAACAAATATACAATGGATGATTGGTATGAAGAATATAAAGGCGCAAATGGAATAGCATTAACTGATACATTAACTACTGATTTGTTCTTGCTAGATTTTGACTTTAATAATGCAAGCCGCTATAAAGGTGTAAGACATGATTCTGGTGATCCGTATGAATGGGGAGAAAAAATTCTTTCTCATTATGAAAAATTAGGAATAAACACTAAAGAAAAAACATTGTTATTTAGTGATAGTTTAAACTTTGATAAAGCACAAGCTTTATTTGACTATTTTAAAGATCGCGCAATTGTATCGTTTGGAATTGGAACATATTGTTCAAATGATACCAATGAACAAGCATTAAATATTGTTATCAAATTACAACGAATAAATGGAAAACCAGTTGCTAAGTTATCTGATGTAGATGGAAAAACAATGTGCTTAGATGATAATTATTTGAAAGAATTGAAAAAAATAGTTGAAAATAGAGTAAAAAACAGTGCTGTTAATAAGTAATTTTAACATTTTGATTAATAAAGTAAAAAAATGCTTTATTATTTATTAATAAAGAGCTATAATATTAACAATTATTTTCTTTCTACGAATTAAAAGGAGGATAAAATTATGAAGAAAAAAATATTTTTATTAATACCTGCTATGATGATGGCATTAGTGGCTTGTGACAATGGTGGTAGTAATTCTAGTCCAACACCTAATCCTACCAATAAAAAAGAGTATATTTCTCTTACGGCCTTAAAATCAATCTTTGACTCTTACACAGTTGAGGGAAAATATACTTATGCTCAAAGATCAGGCTTTTCTTCAACAGGATTAAATATTTCTTTAAAAACTAGATACCAAACAGGTGGTATCGAGTTATCGGTTTATGCTAAAACAAGTTCTCAAGTTGTAGATGTTAATGCACAATTTGTTAATTCTAATGGCTATGTTGCTCAATGGTATCATGCTGCTGATAACACTATTAAACTCCAATACCTTTCTTCTTCAAGTGGAAACGGAGCAGCAACTTGGTCTTTCGATAATGACTTTGATAGTATCGTTTCAGTAAAGGACTTTGTCAAACAAGCAGATGGTACTTATTCGGTTGTTAATGCTGATACAAGAACGGCAATTGCTGCTGCTGTAGCTATGGGTGCTATTCAAATTGGTGCTTATGATCCTAGTAGTGTGGAAATTGCTAAAATGAGTGTAACTGTTGAAAATGATAAGATAAGCGGTGTTACTTTTGAATCAAAAGAATATGTTTCGACTAATAATATCGTGTATAAAGATCTTGGTGATTTTACTTTTACTTATCAAGGCGCAACAGAAGTAAAATGTGAACTAACAGCCTATGACACATATGCTGAAGCTAATGCTCTTAAAGAAGCATTTGATAAAATAGGCCGTAGAACAAAAGCTAAGATTACTAGCAATAATACTTATAAAGTAAGTGGCGGTAGTTCACAATCACAAAAAGTAGAAACAAATGTTTATATGAACGAAAATTTATATTACATTGAAAATAACAATTTAAAAACCAATGTAACATCTAGACAAGGACTTGCCCATTCTGATGCAGTTGGTGGTACAGTAATATTTAAATCTGATGAAGATGGTAATTTAACAGTTACCAATGCTTATGAAAATGTAGAATTATCACAAACAATCTATTATCCACGTATGAATCAAATTTCTCCGGATATGTTTGAATATAAAGATGGTAAATATGTTACAAGAAATGCTGATGATGCTAGTAACGTTGGTGAGTATTTATTACATGATGGTTCAGAAGAATATGTATCGCAAATATCTATTGAATTAGATGCCGATAAAAACATGAAAGTCTCTTATGAATATGAAGCAGCAATTAATGATAGCTCAACAACTGTAATATCTAAAAATGTGATGACCTTTGGTGACTATGATGATAGTGCGATTTCTTTCTTAAAATTAAATGATATGGAAGAAAATCTTAAGATTGCTAAGAATATTCCTAGCAACATGGTAAATACTTGGTTAAATGGTAGCACTAGTGTATCTATTAGCAAATATGTTGTTAATATAGGTGGTAACATTTTGAAAATTAGTGAAGTTAAAGATGGAGTAATTAAAGGAACATATGTCGATAGTAATAAAAATACAGTCAATGTGTCATTATCTTTAATTCCTGCAACTGATAAATCTATTGCTATGTTATCTATAACAATTGGTGAAAATGCACCAGTTAAATTATTAGGTGCTAATTCAACTCTTACCTCTACAACATTCCCACTAGAATATATTCGCTTGTTCTTAACTAATAATCCTAATTTAGAATTGCCAACAATTAACGCTAGCAGTTTTGAATATATGATTTTTAGTGAGAAAGGAGACGATTCATATTTTGCAGTTGCTATTGATGGTGTAGAAGCAGGTACGCAATTTGTAAAAGACTTGATTGCTAATAATTGGTCGGTTAACCAATCTTCTAATGGAACTTCTTATAATTGTGTTGATCCATCAGGAAAAACAACTATAATTGTTATGTTTGGCAGTACAACAAGCGGATACTATACTTTAATTGCTTTCTTTGATAAAGTAGCTCAATAAACACTGTAATTTAGGTGGTGTATTTAAAAAAATATGCCACCTTTTTCAATTGTTTGGTGCAACGAACAATTTTTTTTGAAAAAAATAAAAAAAACACTTGCATTATTCATCTTAATTCGATATATTATTTATTGCGTAAGAGATAAATACAAAGTTACGCTTAATGACGTGGGGCCATAGCTCAGCTGGGAGAGCGCCTGATTTGCATTCAGGAGGTCAGGGGTTCGATCCCCCTTGGCTCCACCATTTATTTTACTCAATGGCTGTGTAGCTCAGTTGGTTTAGAGCGGCCGGTTCATACCCGGCAGGTCGAGGGTTCGAATCCCCCCGCAGCTACCAATAATTGGACCCTTAGCTCAACGGTCAGAGCTCCCGGCTCATAACCGGTTGGTTATAGGTTCGAATCCTATAGGGTCCACCAACAAACATTATCTTATGGAGACTTACCCAAGTGGTTGAAGGGTCCAGTCTTGAAAACTGGTAGGGGATGCAAGTCCCGCAAGAGTTCGAATCTCTTAGTCTCCGCCATCTTATTATCGCGGGGTAGAGCAGCCTGGTAGCTCGTCGGGCTCATAACCCGGAGGCCGGAAGTTCAAATCTTCCCCCCGCAACCAATGGAACTGTGGTGTAGCGGTTAACATGTCTCCCTGTCACGGAGAAGACCGCGGGTTCGATTCCCGTCAGTTCCGCCATTTGGCTCGATAGCTCAGTAGGTAGAGCAAAGGACTGAAAATCCTTGTGTCCCCAGTTCGATCCTGGGTTGAGCCACCATCGTTAATTTAGTGCCATTCAAGGCACTTTTTTTGTTTTATTTACTCCCGTTGTATGGTAATATTATTTATACGTGTAAGGAGTCTAATTTATATGCCTATTATTATTACTTGTATATTGTCTTTATTAGCTGGTAGTGGCGTTTTTATTGCTGGCATGAATATGATGAGTGGTGCTTTAGAAAAAACTACGGGCCGTGGCTTAAAAAAATTATTAGAAAAAATTGGAAATAATCCCATCATAGGAGTGGGAATTGGTGCTGGGATAACAGCGTTAATCCAAAGTTCTGCAGCAACTAGCGTTATGACCATTGGCCTTGTTAATGCGGGCGTAATGACTCTTACACAGGCTGCAGCAATCATCATGGGTGCAAATATTGGAACAACTGTTACAGGCTTGTTAGTATCTTTATCTAGTCTTAATATTTCTTTGTTTACATCAGTACTTGCCTTCATTGGTGTTATGATGACTTTTTTTAAAAATGAAAATGTAAAAAATATTGGCTCCATATTATGTGGGCTAGGTTTAGTATTTATAGGATTAGATTTAATGAGTGCATCATTTGCAAATGAAGAAATTAAATCAATATTTATCAATGTGTTTTCAAAAATTGATTTTCCATTATTATTAATATTAGTAGGAATATTATTTACAGCAATAGTACAATCATCATCTGCAGTAACAGGATTAGTAATTGTAATGGTAGGTCAAGGAGCTTTAAAAACAGGGAATGCTCTATTTATAATATTAGGCTCTAATATTGGCACATGTGTTACAGCATTAATTGCCACTATTGGAACGTCAACTAATGCAAAAAGAGCCGGTGTAATACACTTATTATTTAACATTATTGGCACAATTATATTTGCTGCTATTATATGGCCGTTAGAAGATAATATCGTTAATTTGTTAGATTCCTTATTTAGTGGTAATGCTGAAATACAAATAGCGGTTTTCCATATTACTTTTAATATTGTTACAACCATATTATTATTACCATTTATAAAAGTACTCGTCAAATTAGCATCAATAATTGTAAAAGATAAAAAGAATGCTAATTCAGAAGTATATTTAAAATATATTGATGAAAGATTATTAAGAACGCCATCAATTGCTATTACTCAAGTAAAAAAAGAAGTTGAATACATGGCTAGTATTGCCAAAACAAATTTGAGTTCGGCAATGGATAAATTACTTAAAAATGAAAATATGGATTTAGATCAATTTAAATCTAATGAAAATCAAATTAATTTTATGAATACAGAAATTACTAAATTTTTAATTAAATTGGCGCCACTAATGAATGGCAATAACGAGAAAATAGTTGGATCTTATTTCCACGTTATTAACGATATTGAAAGAATTGGTGACCATGCAGAAAATATGCTAGACATTAGTAATGAATTAACAAAAGAAAATGGCGATTTTTCTAATAATGGTAAGAAAGATATTGAAAAAATGTATGAAAAAATAAAAGAGATGTATAATTTATCTCTTGAAATATTTGATGAGTATGATGTAAA
>CAKPAV010000105.1 GCA_934133115.1 uncultured Bacilli bacterium | reverse complement strand
TTAATACTTCATTACATCTTTCACAATGTACATTGCTTAATTCTAAGTAATCAGAACTTTCACTTACTTTCGTTCCAGTAATAATATGACTTCCATACATTGGTAATACTTTACTCATTACTTTACCATAATCTTTAAAAGTAAGAGTTTCTTTACCATTTTCTAAACATTTTTGCGCAACTAATTTAGTTTCAACATCATTTGCACAAACTTTATATTTATAAACTTCCACACTATCTAAAGAAGGACTTGATTGTGTTCCGTTAGTGCCTGGATCTTTATAAAGAAGGGTGCCATCTTCTTTTAAAGGTTTTTTAGAAATAATTTCAATTTTATTATCACCTTTGATAAAGAAAGCATCTAATGGTATGTTAACAAAGTTTCCCATTGCATCACCATAATTACCCGCCTTACCAGGTAATATAACATCATCCTTAACTTCTACTTTATATCCGTTAACTAATACATCAAATACTTTATTAAATTGCATATCTCCAGTAGTAAAGCCATTAGAGTTATTTGTTAAATAACCTGTCGCAGCACGAATAACTAATTTACCAGCAAAAGTAGCATCACTAGTAAATGTTGATGTTGCTCCTGCACCATTATATAAGTAATGTAAATAATTGCTGCCTATAGATTTAGCAACTGCCTTGGGAAGATTTTGTCCCCCAGCATTTTTGGCATTAAATTCAGTCGCATTTTTTCTTTCATTAAATGGATTAGCGTTTAAATAGCCTTCACTATCACTTAATATAAAATTATGCGCATAAACTGATTCATAATTTGTATTTGTGTTATCTAATGAGCTGACAATATTCATAGTTTGATTATAAGAATAATTATCTTTTTCTAGGCCCACATTAGCTAAGTCTAGATTACCAAAAGTATAAGTATAACCGCCATTTATTTCATCTTGTAAACTGATGACTTTATTATCTAATATTTCCCCATTAATTGATGGAATAAGTGATAAAGATGAATATGTATGATGTTCATCTTTAAATTTGATAGTGTAACAAGACCACAAATAATCACTTGATGATTCATTTTTATCTTCCGTAATAGAATTTAAATTTTCTGAATAATAATAATTCTTTCCATTCGCACTTATCGAACGATATAACGTTGACACATTTTTATTTCCTAATTCATAGTTTTCGTTATTAATATCTAACGAATAAGAAATACTATTAATATTTCCAGACACAGCCATCGCAAATCTTAAAAAATAATTTGAACCATCATAACCTAGTTGAGTATAAATTTTAGAATATTTATAACTATCAGAATCTCCTAATTTAATATTTTTTAAAAATATTTTTTCATTGCTTTGATAGTCTTCTGCCTTGCAAGTAAGAGAATCAAAATTATCTTTATGGACTTCTTTTTTAGCTTCTCCCATCACCATTGACATTAATAACGGTAAAACAAATACTAAAATTGCATTCTTTTTCATATACGTTTACCTCCTTATAACTCTACATAGCCATTATCTAAGAGATCATTATTATCTTTTACATCAAAATCTCCTGAGGCACATGTAATATCTTCTAAAACGACATCAACTTCCAAATAGTTTGGAGTTATGTACTTTTTCTTTGTTTCCATAATAAAAGAAACCTCCTTTTAGCAATTTAATTATACATTAAAACGCTTTCATTAGAGGTTTATAGCCGTATTCAGTAATTTGCTTGCCGTATTCAGTAATTAGTTTAAAGGCAACAATATTGACAAAGAAAAGATATGATTTTCATTATCGACATTAATTCTAACATCACCATTATATTTTTTAGCAATATACATAATTGATTTTATACCATAGCCATGATAATCTTTGTCTTTTTTCGTAGTTATCGGTAATCCCGCATTATCAAGTTTAATTTCTCCACTAAAATAGTTTTCCACACGAATGGAAACTAAACTATGAATAGGACGAACAATTAGATTAATTGTTCTTAAATCTTTATTATCTGTTTTATTAACTGCTTCAATTGCGTTATCAATAGCATTTCCAAATAAAGAAAATAAATCTGATTTATCAACAAAGTTTAAACTAGAACAATCACCAAAATATTTCATTTGAATATGATTTTTAGTACAAAGCAAACTCTTTTCCGTTAAAATTAAATCAAGCGCTTCATTACCTGTTTTTAATGTTGAATCATAAATAGATACAATATTTTCTAATTCATTTAATGTGTTCTTATCAACATTTTCTTTTGAACCAAATTCGCGAATTTGATGCCTTAAATCATGACATTTAATATTAATCAAATCAATATTTTGTTTCGTAATAGTGTATTGTTCATCAGCTTTATGAAGTAATTGCTGAGTAATTAATAATTCTTTTCTTAAATGTCTAATATCAATAAATGAAGTTTGAATGCAAAAAATCATAATACATAAAATCACATTACATAAAGATACAACTATTGAGTGAATACGATTATAATCACCATTAGAATAAACAAATATTGCATTTAACAAAATATCGGAAAACAAAATTAAGCCAGACATGGCAAATATCACAATAATACTAAATTTTATATCAGTCGCGTACATTTTCTTACGTAAAAAATGATAGCCAAAAGCGTAAATAAAGGAATAACACGTTAAATAAACAGAAGCAAATAAAATAAAATTAATGGCATTATTATAAAAATCCACTAGTGTTTCACCATATATACCCACTGAATTTGAAGTATACAATCCAGAAATATGACAGATGAAGGCAAAAACATTATGAGCAAGAGTTTGTAAAGTATAAGAAGAAATCGCTATAAAAAATATCCTTTGCCATGAAGCATCGTAAATGAAAAATAACATTCCTACACATATAAAAAATAATATTAAAAACATTAAAGATGTATACCACCAAGTATATGATATGTTTTTAAATAACGGAAAGAAAAAAGAAATAACTAGAATTATAGCAATAGATGAAATTAATCTAACAACAAAATGATTACGCTTCTTTAATCTATATGAAAACATTAGCATTGCCACAATAATTTCAAGAGCAAAAACCATTTTATAGAGGGCTAATTGTGATAATTCCATATTAAACACCACCACCTAGTGATAAATAATTATTTAAGTCATTAACAAATTGTTTCTTTTTAGCGCGTGATATATTTAATACTACATCACCTATATAAGCTGCACCTTCTTCTATTTTAGTAACATAATATAAATTAACTAAATAGCAACGATTACATAATGAAAAATAATGATCTTTTAATTTTTCAATATAATTATCTAATGTGTCACGCAAAGAATATGTTTCTCCTGTTGTATGAAATATAACTTTGTGATCAATTACTTCAATGTATTTAATATTCATAATAGGGATTTTAATTGTTGTATTTTTATTTTTAGAAATAATAATAAATTCATCATTACTTATAAACTTCATTAATCTTTCCATGGTAAGGCAAAAAGATGAATATGATATTGGTTTAAGTAAATAATCAAAAGCATTTACTTCATATCCTTTAATGGCATATTGAATTAAAGATGTAGTAAAAATTATTTTAACCATATCATCTTTTTCTCTAATAAGACGCGCAACATCAATACCATTTTTTTGTGGCATACTAATATCAAGCAATATTAAATCATATTTGCTTTTTTCAAAATTATTTAAGAAAGAAACTGGATTGTCGTACTTATCAACATTTACAGTTAATGATTTGTTTTTAAAAAAACTAAAGATGGAATCTTTAAGTGATTTAATTTCTTTAATTTCATCATCAACGATACAAACTTGATACATACTCACACCTCGTTTATTTTATTCTACATTTATTGAAAAATTATTCAAGTTATAAATATTTTCTTAATTTGGTATGTATTTATAATACATATTTTTAAAAGCAAAAATAAAAAAAGAGTGAATAAATAAAGAATATTTAATTCACTTTATCACTCTTACTAAGAATTAAATCTAATTATTGTCGCTTTATGATTAGAAAATGGTAATATTTTTTCTAACACATCGCTTGTTTTTAATTTCATATAACAAGTAGTGGTGCCATCACTACAGCCATAATATTCATCTTTAATAACATCTTCATCAATTACTACTTCTACTTTATTATCTTTATCAACTAAGCAACTAAAAATAGTGCACGCACCAATAACTACTTTTAATAACTCATGCAGTAATTCTTCGCTTCCAAAAGATACTCTACTTATATTAAGCACCGAACTAAATGCTTTTGTATTAAATTTCTTATTGCTTTTTGTAACAAATAAATAAAATTTAGTTTTTTGTTGATTGCATAGAAAAAGTGTTTTAATAACTTCTACTCCTAATACTTTATCGATTGCTAAACAATCTTCCATGGTAATAGCTGGACTCGTTTCAACACGTGTATAAGGTATATCAAGCCTTTCTAATGTTTCATAAACTTCTTTTTCTAATTCGGTTTTATAGGCAATCGGTTTAGAATTTGTTGGATTTTTTACTTCAATCATACATTATTTTTTAATGCTTAAACCATCTTTAAAAGCATTACCAACACGTTCTTTAACAACATAATATCCATTAGTAAATGGATCATATGCAATAGCGTCTAATTTACTAATATCGACATTACCATTAGTTAATACTTCTTCATCAGCGGTAACATTAAGTACTCTACCAACAATTCCGCAGCTGGTTTCTTCTAAAAATTCACATTCCATACATACTGGAAATTCATTAATAATTGGTGCATCAACATGATTAGATTTACTAAATGTCATCTTACTTTTTTCTAATTTGTTCGGTGTATCATTACCAGAAGCAATACCAAAATAATCAGCTTCTTTTACGTGTTTTGCATCAGCCACGCTAACAGTAAATGCTTTTCTTTTTAAAATATTTTTAGTGGTTTTATGGAAGTCTGATAAATTTAATACTACTTGATCCATTTCTAACATCATACCCCAAGCAGCATTCATAACATCAACAGTTCCATCAACATTATAAGTCGCTACCATTAGAACTGGCATTGGGAAAATAGCGGATTTTGTTTCAATTTCTTTTTTCATAATCGTTTGTCTCCTTTGCTTATGGATAAAATATTTTGATAATAAATTTAAAATTAACTATCAATATTAATTTTATCCTCTGGTTTAATAACCATACTTAATATAGCATTAAATATTACAAATTTCCAATATTTAGAGATGCATCGACTAATTTGCAATACAACTAATTTAAGTTATAATCTTTATATTTTTATCTCTAATTAGTTATTACCTATCTTCTATTAAAAATTAAAAAAGCCTTCAAGCAATCAATCTTGAAAGCATAATAACTAATAAAAAATTCTAATTATTAATCTTGTGTATAAATTACTTTCCCGTATGACTTTGTAGAAGCATATGTATATCTAAGTCCGTCATCACCATTTGTCAAATAATAAGAACATTGTGAGCATTTTACACTATCAAAAGTTTTTGTGGTCTTATCATAATCAGACATGATGAAATAACAAGTACCTTCAAATTCTTTTTTTGAATCAAAACTTATATCCTCATATTTAATAACATAATCGAATTTTACAGCAATAGTCTTATTTCCGCTTTTAAAAGTTTGTTCACAAACTTCAGCATTAGAATATTGGAAGTCCCACGATTTAGAACGCTCCAATAAATCATTTTTAACATGCTTAATTGCAGTTTCATAGTATTGTTTTCCATTTGAGTTACCACAAGAAACTAATGGTAAAGCACAAGCCATCATAGCAACGGCAATAAAAAATTTGTTTTTCATAGTTTTTTCCTCTTTCTATCAACTTATTTTTTAATTATTTATTTTCAGCAACTGCTTTATTTTGTTTAGCTGGAAGAATTCTATTTGCGTAATTCTTACATGTTGTATTCATAATTGATGCTAAAATAAGAATAACGAAATAAATAATAAGGGTAACAACACCATTTCCACCACAAGTAATAAAACCTAAAGCAACATTAACAATGTTAGCAAGGAAAGCGCCTAAACCAAATGCAAGTTTTGAAACAATTTTTAATGCTTTAGTAATTCCGTTAGTGGCATTTACCATCTTACCTTTTTGATTTAATAAAGCTAAAATACTTAAAACAAGTGTAGCAACAACTAGTAAAACGATAATAACATTTGCTCCATAATATAGTAAAGCAATATCTTCTGGTGCATAGTCATATCTTGGTACTGCAATTGTAAAGAAGTTAAATATTACTTTATCTCCTCTAAAAATGTTAAATGTTAGACTTAGTGGATCACAAAACAATGCGAAAGCCGCAACAATTGCACTAAAGATTACAGCCTTAATAC
>CAKPAV010000104.1 GCA_934133115.1 uncultured Bacilli bacterium | reverse complement strand
CCTTATCTACATTTAACTTATTTAATAAATAAGCATGTTCATAGATATATTTTTCTAAATTTTTATCTAACGTAAAATCTAGAGTCATCATAAATCTTAATGCCCTTAATATTCTTAAAGGATCTTCCTTCATTCGAGTGTCGATATCACCAATAACACGAATAATTTTGTTATGTAAATCATTTAATCCATCACAAAAATCATATATTTTACCAGTATCATCCATATATAAAGCATTTATAGTAAAATCTCTTCTTTTATAATCTATTTGCATATCTTTAACAAATTCGATTTTTTGAGGATGGCGACTATCGAGATATAGATTTTCTTTTCTAAATGATGTTATTTCAAGTTTTTTATTTTCATAGCGATATATGATTACTCCATATTGAGAAAATGTATCATCATATCTTTCTAAAATGTTTTTTGTTTCGCTTGGTGATGCATCAGTAGCGAAATCAAAATCAGTTAAATCTTTTTTTAATATAAAATCTCTTACAGTACCACCAACGGCATAAATATTGCATCCAATTAATTTAAATTTGATATTTAATTTTTTAATAAGTTCTAATAAATCCATGTAATCACCTAAATATTCGTTTTTAATCCTATAAAAGTATTAATTTTACTTAATGCTTTTTCTACTCCTTTAGCATATCCTACTTTATTATAACATCTATGTGTGATTTCGATAGTTTCAAATTCATTATTTATTTCAATTACATGCTCATAAACAAAAAAATCTACGCGTTTAGAAATAAAATTTAGTTTGTTTTTATTTATACCATTAACTAAAGCGAGGCTAGTTCCACTTGGTTGATCAACTTTTGATTTATGGTGTTTATCAGTTACATAAATCAAACTGCTGTCTTTACTTAATTGTTTGATAGTTTTTTTTAATACATTAATACTACTTAAAAAATTATAGACAACATATACACTAATATTAGACTTTTTACTTTCTATTTTTATGTAATCTAGTTCACTTTTAGAAAAACCAGTTGTACCGATAATCATTGGTATATGATATTTTAAAGCATAGGAAAATAGTCTTAAAGAAGATTTAGGATTAGAAAAATCAATAATTGCATCACAATTAGTTAATGCATCTATTGAAACATCTTGATTAAATTGATCTAACAATTGAACAAATTCATGATTTTTAGATTTTAAATATTCATATACTATACTTCCCATCTTACCACTATAACCTTGTAAAATAAGTTTCACTATTATCACCCTATAAAATCTATGCTAAATTAGATGATAAGATACAAAAAAGAAGCCGTTATACACAAGCTTCTTTCATATAAATCAAAGAAAAAAGGAGATATACTCTCCTTCTAACTACAATTAATTATTGAATTTTGTCTTTCAATGCTTTTGCAGCTTTAAATCCAACGACTTTAGCTGCAGGAATTGTCATTTTTTCGCCTGTAGATGGGTTAACACCTTGACGAGGTTTACGATCTTTAACTTCAATAGTACCGAAACCAGCAACGCGAACTTCTTCGCCTTTTGCTAATGCTTCGACAATACCATCAAAAAGAGCGTCAACTGCAACAGTAGCATCTTTTTTTGTTAAACGGGCTCTTTCTGCTACTAAATCTGCTAATTCGACTTTGTTCATTGTTGAAACCTCCATTTATTCATATTTTTATCATAATAACAAAAAGTGCAAATGTTAAGTCTTGACTTTTTCTGTTATTTATGTTTATACATATTTTTGACAGAATAATGTGATATTATGCCTATTTTTTATTATTTTTCACAAAATAATTTTTAATCACTATTACAAAAATAAGTAGTTAATTAGTTTTTATAAGCTTGTTTTAAATTTATAGAAGAAAAATGAGTTAAGCCACTACCTTCAACAATAATAACATGAGACATGTCATTACCATGGATAATTGGGTTTAATGCTTCATCTTTTCCAATAAACATTTTAATTACTGGAGCTGGAGAATGAATGCCAGCAGTTATTTGATTCATATATTCAATAGTCATATTTAAATCTAATCCTGAATGAATTCTTGTTAAGACAATTATTTCAATTTTTAATTCACTGGCAAGATCCGCTAAATCAGCTAAAATCTTTTGCTTTAATTCCATCTTTTGAGCAATAGTCATTGATGTGTATTCATAATCTGTTTCTTTAGCTAATAAATCTAGATAATCAATGTAAACAACATCAAGATTATCTTTTGCCACTCTAATAGCACTTTTAACCATTTCAAATCCCCAGTTATTGCAATCAATAACATCCAATTTGAATAATTCTTGGAACTTAAGTCCAAAGTGAGTTACTAATTTATTATAAATAATTGATTGACAATATTCATAAGACATAAACATTACATTTTTTCCTGAGCGAAGTTTTTCTGCGCAGTCAAAACAAGCAATTGTACTTTTTCCCATATCAGTTTTACCTCCTAAAACTGATACACTTCCTTTAGATGTTTTAATTATTTCCATATTCGAAAATCTCCCTTAATAAATTTATTTTACTTTATTTTGTTATTTGTTACAAGTTACTAACGCTTTTTCAATTCTGCAATAATTGTTTTAGATGTTAATGCCGGATTAGCTTTACCATGTGATTTTTTCATTACTTGTCCAACTAAGAAACCGACCGCACGATCTTTACCATTTTTATAATCTTCAATTGATTGCGGGTTTTCATTTAAAACTTGTATTACTAAATCAAGAATTGCACCTTCATCAGACATTTGAACAATGCCAAGTTTATTAGCAACATCAATTGGCGATTCATCAGATTCAACAATTCGAGCAAAAACATCTTTGGCTTGTTTTGATGAAATCTTTCCTTCTTCCACTAATTTAACCATTTCTCCTAAATGTTTTGGAGATAATTTGATATTTAAAATGTTTAAATTGTTTTTATTTAAATAAGCCGCTACATCAACCATAACCCAGTTAACCAATAGTTTTGGATTAGCGGAACTTTTTAATGTTTCATCAAAATAATTAGACATATCTTTATCCATCAAGATAGTATCGGCATCATATTCACTTAAACCTAAATCATTCATATATCTGTTTTTCTTACTTGACGCTAATTCAGGACAAGTATTAATAGCATTTTCGATGAATTCTTTGCTTAATTTAATTGGGGTAATGTTTGGCTCAGTAAAGTATTTGTAGTCAACCGCATCGGTTTTCTTACGCATAAGCACTGTTTCTTTACGAATTTCATCAAAACGCCTTGTTTCTTGTTCAACAGGAATACCTGCTAAAAGAAGTTGTTGTTGACGAATAATTTCAAACTCAATAGCTTTTTCAACATTAGATAAAGAGTTTAAGTTTTTAATTTCAACTTTTGTACCAAATTTATCTTGGCCAATTGGACGTAAGGAAATATTAACATCGCAGCGTAATGAACCTTCCTCCATTTTGCCATCACTAACATTAGTGTATTGAACAATCGAACGAATTTGTTCTACATATCTCATTGCTTCTTCACCGCTTCTAATATTTGGGCGAGAAACAATTTCCACTAACGGAGTACCAGCACGATTATAGTCAAGCAAAGAATAATTAGACAAATGTAATTGTTTACAAGTATCTTCTTCCATATGAAGTCTTTCAATTTCAATTTGTTTTTCTTTGCCATCAACTTTAATAGTGACATAACCATTTCTACCAATAGGGCGTTTATCTTGCGTAATTTGGAATCCTTTTGGTAAATCACTATAGAAATAGTTTTTACGATCAAACCATAATTCATCATCAATAGTCATATGTAAGGCATTAGATACACGAATTGCATTAATTACCGCTTGTTTATTAACTACTGGCATAGTACCAGGGAAAGCAATATCAAGAGGTTGTACTAAAGTATTTGGTTCAGCACCGAATAATACTGGTGCTGAAGAAAACATTTTAGATTTAGTTTTCATTTCAACGTGAATTTCAATACCTATAACTGCTTCAAAATTCATATTATTTCACCTCTCTAGCGGACATGTTTTCTAGTCCTACAATATTTTCAATTGCTTTACCAATATTAAACACCTTAGCTTCTTCAAATGCTCTACCCATCACATTAGCGCCAAATGGCATATTATCTTCTTTACCAATTGGTAAAGTCAAAGAAGGTAATCCAGCAAAGTTACCTAAAACTAAAATATTATCGGCAATTAAGTAGTTATTTGATAAACGATCGGAACTATCACTAAATTTAGGAGCAATGCTTGGAGCAGCAGGGACATAAATAAAGTCATAATTGCTTAATATATCATTCGTGCGATTAACAATTAAACGACGAGCTTTTTGCGCACGTAAGAATAAGTCATTTTGATTTTCACGCATCAAAGCGAAACTACCAATAATAAATCTTCTTCTAATTAATTCACAGAATCCTTTAGTTCTTGCTTTAATCATTACATCGGTATATGTATCAGCTTCATAACGTGGTCCAAATTTAATACCATCAAGATTAGCGTTATTACTTGTTGCTTCCGCACAAGAAATAACCATGTATGTTGGGTAAATTGATTCAAGTAATTTCATAGAGAAATCTACATATTTTACAACAGCACCTTGTTTTTCTAATTCTTTAATTGTATTGTTAAATGCTTCTAAAATATTTTTATCCTCGATTGAGTCCACTACTTCGCGTAAAACAGCAATTTTAACGCCTTTAATAGGATTATTAATATTTTTAGTATAATCTTCTACTGGCTTAGTAGAACTTGTGGCATCATGATTATCACGTCCTGCTAAAAGCGATAATGATAAGGCACTATCTTCTACTGAACGAGTAAAGTAAGCAACGTGATCAAGAGAAGGAGCAAATGGGAATAAACCAAATCTTGAGATTCTTCCCCATGTTGGTTTAAAACCAACTAGACCAGCATAAGAGGCCGGTTTTCTTACTGAGTCACCAGTATCTGATCCTAAAGCAAATGGTGCAATAGCGTTACTTACCATCGCAGCACTTCCACAACTAGAACCGCCAACTAAACGAGTATGAGATGGATCATAAGGGTTATATGTTATTCCTTTATGTCCAGTTGTACCAGTTCCACCCATTGCTAATTCATCAAGTGTTGTTTTAGCAATTGGCACTGCATGAGCATCTAATAATTTTTGAACGACAGTAGCGTTAAATACAGGAACATAGTCACGTAAAATTTCACTACTTCCTGTTGTTAATATTCCTTTAGTGGAGAAATTATCCTTAATACCAACTGGTATGCCCCAGAATATATTATCAACTTCTGGTTCTTTTAAATTCGAAGCAATTTCAATAGCTTCTTTTTCTAAAATAGTTTCAAACGCATTATTGTTATCTTCTTTTGCTCTTTTAATAGCTTCTAAAGTTAATTCTAGTGGTGTAACTTTTTTATCCACTAAAGCTTGATGCATTTCTTCAATAGTCAAATCTAAGTAATTCATTATCCTACCACCTTTGGAAGTTTAATTTGTCCATCTAAGACATCTTTAGCATTAGCTAAAACTTCTTCTTTTGTTAATGGTGTCTCTGCGACATCTTCTCTTAAATAATCAGTAGTAACACAAAATGGGAAAGTCATTGGTTCAACTTCATCAACACCTTTAATTTCTCCAATTAAGTTCATTTGTTTAATAATAATTTCAAATTCTTTTTCTAATGTTTCATATTGTTCATCTGACATATCAAACATTAAGCGTAAGGCTGCATCTTTTAAAACAGCACGATTTACTTCTTTCATAAATTCACCCACCTTATTTATTTTCTTCTATTAATTCTAAAAATGATTCTTCATCAAGGGTAGCAACACCTAATTCACGAGCTTTATCTAATTTAGAACCAGCATCAACACCGAATATTACATAATCAGTTTTCTTAGATACCGATCCTGCAACTTTAGCTCCTAAATTTTCTAGCATTTCCGTTGCTTCTTTTCTTCCCATTTTAGATAACGTTCCAGTTAATACAACTGTCTTTCCAAAAAATGGCGAAGAACTATCACTTTCTACTTGGCCTAAATATTTCATGTTTAGATTTAATTCTTTTAATTCATTAATCATAGCAATGTTATGTTCATCTTTAAAGTATTCACTTATTGATTTAGCACTAATCGGGCCAATATCTGGAATTGCTAATAAATCCTCATAACTAGCTTGCATTAATTTATCTAACTCTAAATATTTTTTAGCTAATATTTTTGCGGTTTTTGCACCAACTTCTTTAATACCTAAACCAAATATTAGTTTTTCTAAAGAATTCTTTTTGCTATTTTCAATTGCATCCAGTAAATTATCGACCGATTTATCTTTAAATCCGTCCATATATATTACATCTTG
>CAKPAV010000103.1 GCA_934133115.1 uncultured Bacilli bacterium | reverse complement strand
CTTGAACTGGATCAAGGAAGAAATGGCCCAAGTAACCAACCTGCAGAAGGAGACAGGCAAGCTCTGCGATGTGATCGACAATTTTTTTCAAACTGTTATGCAGTTTACGCTCAGAAGCCGTCAAGTCGTTATTTTCAATCAACTCTCTTGCGTTCGGAATAAACTGTGACTTTCGAGCGTAGCTGCTACCCTCAGATTCCACCAAAATACCATTACCGCTGTCATAGTCAACCATAAGCAGACAATGTGCAGTATCATTACTGTCGATATACATCAGCTCACGATTTTGGGCAATATACTGATTATCGCTCAAGGGATGATTTTTCAGTTCCGAAAAACTCTTTCCGTAAAGTGTGATCACTTTCTCAACGATGATCTCACGTGTTTTGTAGTCGCTTTGCTTGTGATCAAGCGTACTGTTAAATTTTAACTTTTTCATTTTTCCTCCTGTCATTTTTTTGCAGTCTTTTTTGCTTTTGTTATGCACCTCCATCAGAAAACAAAAAAGCCGCTTTGTTTAACATCACTTTAATTCGTGATATCAGACAAAACGGCTTTTAAAACTTTGGGCACTATTCTATATATCAAAAAGGCATATCTGAGATTGTTTTTCTCAGATATGCCTTGAATTTCCTTATAAATGGCTTTGTCGAGGGTTCAAATCCTTCTTACTCGTAAAAATGCTTAAAAAGCATCTACGGTTTTTAACCTGATTTTTTTACCCTCTGAAACGCAATAAAGCCCGTAGATACGGGCTTTAAGGGGGAGACATCTATTTTATTGTCCAAGTATGTCTTGTGACTATAAAATAGATGAACGGATACAATATTTTTCAACAATTACAACTATCGTACTCGAGGCTTCCATATTTTTTTTCTATTTCATATGTTCGCCGCCTAAGAATTGTTGAAGACATAATATAAGTTCTAGGTATATATATTGTATCAGCTCCTAATTTTTTCAGTTTTTTCTCTGCATTAATATATGTTTTCTCATTAATATGATCATCACCTGCAAACATTACATCAAAATGATACTTTTTTTGTGCTGTAATTTTATCTAAATCTTCTTCCGGTACAACTTTGTCAACATACCTAATTGATTCCACAATAGCAACACGCTGTTCATATGATAAAACTGCAGGATGCATTTTACGTTTCATCATGAATTCATCTGTTCCAACTGCAACAATTAGATAGTCACAATGACTTTTAGCAAATTTTAAGATATCGATATGACCTTTATGAATTATATCAAAAAAACCACAAATAAATCCTATGTGATATTTCTTAATCATATTTATATTCCCACCAACTTAATACAAAATATGTGTACATCATTTCATCTGAATTGTGCTTCAAGAAATTAAAAAAGTTTGAAGCACAATTTAAAATTTTTTCATCTATGAACTATAGTATTGTCTAATGAATATCCGTGTTCACAATTTTTAAAATATTCCATCAAGTTCAAAAGACTGACTTTAAATTTCATTTCATCTTTGCTATTAGTAAAATTGAAATCATTTAAATTAAATTCATTTACACAAGTATATTCATTAGGTTCATAAATGTCACATACTTTAAGAACTCCATTTGTCTTCATAACTAAACTCATAATTCCTGTTTCACACTTATCAGAAAACTTACATGATTTGCAAATTTCTTTCGAAAATGTACGAATTGGTTTCGGATGTCCAACAATTTTTAATATGCAAGAGTTATGTGATCTAAATTCGTCATCTGTGAATCGTTGCATTTTTGTGCCAGAATTAGAATTAAGATATACTGATTCCATTCTAAAAAGTGAATGATTATCAACGGATTCTTTTAAATAATTCTCTAATTCTTCGCTGACATGTACAACATCTAGGTTACTTAAATTTGCCTTTCCACCAAAACTACGTGCCACTCTAATTTTAACACCTATCAAATTATTATTTTTAGCAAATTTATATAACTCTTCAATCTCTTGAACATTAAATTTAGTAAGAACAGTGTTTAGCTCAATTTTGAAATCTTTTTTACTTAATTGTATAATAGATTCTAAAATGCCTTTATAAGAATTTCTATTTCCTTTATTTCTGTTAATCTTTTTAAAAACTTGAAACTTCAATGTATCCAAACTTATTTTCAGTAAAAGTTGTTCTTTATGTTCGTTCCATACATTACGATGCTTATTATATGTACTAAGTAAATTTACTCCATTTGTACATAAGACAATCTTTCCATAATTAAATTTTTTTGCAAATTTAAGAATATCAAATGTTTTTGCAATAGTTGCTTCATCCAGTAATGGTTCTCCACCTGTAATTCTAACAACGGGTGTGTATCCATATTCAATGATAGTATCACTAAATGTTTTCATCAAATTTTCTATCTTCTCATAAGAAGGATATGCATTGTCGATATTTTCTATACAGTTCTCACCACCAGGAGGACAATACACACAGTCTAAATTACACTTACTGGTAACATTTATTACTAACGATGGATTAATGCAAAACGGTGGTGCAAGAAAATTATACATATGTTTATTGACACGTTCTTGAGGAACATTTACTTCTTGCGCGGTATTCCATGCATCAATAAAATAATGTAAAAAGGTTTTATAGTGCCAACTTTTCGCATTGTATCTATATACTTTAGCATCAACAGCATGTATACCTGGATTATAAGCGTTTATAAATATATCATTTTTCATTATATACATTCTGAATACTAATGGATTTTCTTGAAATCTAGTTTCCCATAATCCATATCTACGTTGACTACTAAATGCTTCTTGACCTTTACTATATATTGAATTTATCCAATGATCTTCAAGATCCCATTGTTCGTTTCGATACTTTTCAATGCTTTCAAGTCTTTCGCCCATTATACTAGAACAAGGATTGACCAAAAGAAACTTGACTATCATATCAGAATGTCTTTTTACTATTCTGTCAATGCCAGAGTAATCTTGATAAATGGAGTCACCTTTTATACCGTAATAATAAATAAATTCATCATCATTTTCTAAGATACTATTTATTATAGGCTGTGCTTTCTCAATATTTTCGTAAATCTCTATTGGTACATCATTATCATTTGTTAGTTTCCAGTCTAATAGATATTGATGAATACCATCATGAAATGACCTTAAAGTTCCTCGATCAATCATCCATTCTCCAGATTCTGAATAATGATATGTTGTTATATCAATTTTTTGTTTAACTTTGTTATAATCACAAGAGAAGAAACAAGGTCTTGTTTTATTTACATTATCATCATTTTTATCAACATGACATGCGCCGCATGTAAATTCTTGGATCGGAGAACTGTATACATTTCGTCTTTCAGAAACAGATTCTGTCAAATAAGATACACCAGTAACATGATTATGTCCACAAAATACAATATCAACATCATTATCCACTAGCCATCTTTGAAAAGTTAGTGCTTCAGCACGATTTAAAAAAGAAGTGCCATGATGCATAATTACAATGTTTAATTTTTCATCATCTTCAATTTTAATTTTACTTTTTTCTTGAAAGCTAACATATAAATTACCAGTATCATTATCATCAATAGAACACAAACAGGTGTCTATCAATATAATTCTACATTCTTGTAACTCAAAAACATTAAATGGTTCATATGATACACCTTTAATTGGTTTATAAATTTTTTCTTCAAAGTTACTGTAGGCGTCTTTCCAAGGTAACAAATTAATACTGTGTTCGTTAACGAGAAATTTATCTTTTTCATTACGAAATTCAAAAATCTTATTTTTTCTATCTTCAATATTATTCATTCGTTCTATATCATGATTTCCTGGACAGATAAATATTCTATCCGGATTATCAATACCGCAAGCCTCCATAATTTCACGAATAAATTTAAAAGCTTCATCCCACCCACTGCATTTATCAACACAATCACCAGTTATAATAATAAAATCAATTGGCTTTATCTTTTCTATCTGTTTTATTAAACTTTTCCTTGATTCTCCAGACATATAATCTTTTCTTGCTGAATGTATATCAGAAATAACTATCCATCTTAAGTTTGTGTTCATATAAGCGCCCTCATTTATATAATGTTTAATATATCTTTTATCTCATTTACTATTCCAATATTAGGAAAACGAAGTATATCATTATCACTTTTAAATCCTAAACCATATGTAACTCCTATAAAAGAAACTCCTTCTTTTAATGCTCCCACTGCATCATGCACTGTATCACCAACAAAAGCAATTTCTTTTCTATCTATAGCGATTTCATTAAGACAAATATTTATTATATCGGTTTTTGTTAGTTTATTAAAATTATCAGCGCCATGGATAACGTCACAATAAAGATCCAGTTTGAAATTTTTTAATATTTTCAATGCGATATCCTCTCTTTTATAAGTCGCAACTGCAATTTTAACTTTCCTTTTGTTTAGTTCTTTCATCAGTTCATAAACTCCAGGATATACATTGGCATCAGTGGTCGCATTTTCAAGATAATAACTTCTAAAAATATTCGCAGCTTTTTGAGCCGTTTCATCATCACTATGATAATATTGTTTAAAAGAATCTTGAATCGGAGGTCCAATAAAAGTCATCATTGTTGAATGCGGCAATTCTTCATATCCAAGTTGCTTTGCAGCAAATATCGCACTCTCAATTACGCCCTTTGATGTATCTAATAATGTTCCGTCTAAATCAAATAATACAGCTTTCATATTTTAACCGCTTTCATTAATAAATTTATAATAATTCTAATCTTACAATAATACTAATGACCATTATATAATTATAAGTAGAATCACCAAATATGCATATCATTTATCGCATATTTAGTAATATCCTTTAAAAACATCAAATTAAATTTTTAAAAATAATTTTCAAAATGTTCTATTAATAAAACGTAGGAGGTAGAGATAGTTGAGGTAATATCTTATCATATTTAAACATAATAGATGGAGTAAGAAAAATACCTACTGAAATACCATTCAACCGTTTCTTATCCATTGAAATAACTGAATTTACAGCATCGTCTGAACAACGAAGCAAATTTCACAATTCCTTCCAATCTTGTTTTTCCAAAGCAAATTCAATTTTTCTTAAATAACTTCTATACTTTACAACAGTACCTTCGTTTTTCAAGTGAAACGCAAAATCAATAGGTGACATATCATTTGAAGCATTATCAATTATGAAATTAACAAGTACCAGCATTTTTATTTCAAGATTTGAAAAGTCAGCGAGCGATTTTTATGTTTCTACATAGTACTCTTTGATAGTTTTAGTCAATGCTCCCCTTGCAATCTAATTCTTAGTAAGATTGTTTGCATATTACCTAGCTACAATACATGCGCAGAAAATTTTTCTTCTTTGCACACGGAAGATAGTCAAACCCTTTCTCGTTACTTAACATCAAATATCTAATAGCACCGCTATTTAAAATATCCTCTGAATCTGATACGATTGGTTCTTTCCATTTGAGCCAATAGAATTCTTCATCCGAGATTCCTTTGTATCGACATAATTCTCTTATTGATTCATTTCTCACATCTTCTTTCAAATCCTCCACTGGTTGTAACACATCTTGAACTTGACTTGGACTACTATTCTACCAACTATATTTATTTAGTAGATAATACACTTCATTCCAAAGTACTATAGCCATTAGCAATTCAGCATAGTAATTTGATCAATGAATTTTTCGATTTCGAATATCAACAATGACTTCCTCCATAAACCAGTTGTCCACCATAATATTGTTTATTTGTGCACCTCCCATCCTTTTTTAACGACATTGCTTTATTGAAGTTTCAAGAGAAATTTTCACTTTTAACTTAAATTTTACTCTGAATCATTTCTATATTTCACTCATTATTCAGACAAATTTAATTTATAAGAAAATTATTAATCTTTAATTTTTATTTATCTAAATACTAACTTGGTAAAGCAGATACATCTAACGTACATAAACAATATCTTTTCTTACAAATCAGGGATAATATACAATTATCTTACATTAACAGCGCAATTCCAAGTTAAACTCTGACTCAATTCCGCATTGACCAATTGCCATTAATTTTACATAATTCGACAATCTAACTATATAATAGTATTATTTTATATCACAAAATCCACATCTGTGCTAAAATTTGCAGTGAAAAATCACTTTTGAACTTTTAACACAAAGTTATAAGTAATTGCCTAATTTAATTGTAATCGTTTACATTATGCTTGTCAATAGTTGTGGCACGAAATGCACTTTTTTGGCACGAAATGCATAATTTTAACATAAAATGACCTTATATGTGATTCTTGCATTCCTACTTACAATTAATGTAACATTAATTTTATCAAAAATCAATATATTTGCACTATTCGGTCGATTTTCAACATCATTTGGTCAATTAC
>CAKPAV010000102.1 GCA_934133115.1 uncultured Bacilli bacterium | reverse complement strand
CGATTCATGCTGTTGCGGAAAATCCTGACATTTCCGCAGTAGATTTGATGAATAATTATATTTATGGCCCAGATTTTCCAACAGGCGGCATTATTTTAGGAAAAAGTGGCATTAGAAAAGCTTATGAGACTGGTCAAGGATCAGTTGTTGTTCGCTCTCGTGCTGAAATTATTGAACAAGAAAATGGAAAGAAACGTATTGTAATTACCGAAATTCCATATCAAGTAAATAAAGCTTTAATGATTGAAAATATCGCGCACTTAGTTCGTGATAAAATTGTTGAAGGAATTACGGATATTCGTGATGAATCTAATAAAGAAGGTATTAGAATTGTCATTGAATTAAGAAGAGACGCTATTGCAGAAGTTGTCTTAAATAAACTTTACAAATTAACACAATTACAATGTTCATTTGGTGTAATTAACTTATGTCTTGTTAATGGGGAGCCTCGAATTCTTCCAATGCCAGACTTAATTAAATATTATCTTGATTTCCAAGTTGAAGTAATTGGACGTCGTACAAGAACTTTATTAAGAAAAGCGGAAGCTAGAGATCATATTTTACAAGGATTAATCATCGCTATTGATAATATTGATGATGTTGTTGATATTATTAAGAGTGCTAAATCGACAGATGACGCTAAAGCAAAATTAATTGAAGCTTATAATATTTCTGAAATTCAAGCTAAAGAAATTCTTGATATGCGTTTATCTAAATTAACAGGCTTAGAAAAAGCAAAAATCGAAGATGAAATTGCGCGTTTAAATGTGCAAATTGCTGAATATAAAGAAATCTTATCTGATCGTAAAAATGAATTAAAAGTCGTTTTAGATGAATTAGAAGAAATCAAAAATAAATTTGGTGATGAAAGAAGAACACATATTTCTAATGAGATCTCAAATATTGATGATGAAGATTTAATTCCAGAAGAAGAAATAATCATTACATTAACTAAAAATGGTTATATTAAGAGATTATCAACCGATACATTTAGAACTCAAAATCGTGGCGGACGTGGTGTTAAAGGTATGCAAACACATGAAGATGATGTTGTAGATATCTTAGTACATGCTAAAACACACACTGATTTAATGTTCTTTACAAGTTATGGTAAAGTCTATAGAATGCGTGGATATCAAGTTCCTGAATTCTCTAGATCTGCAAAAGGATTACCAGTAGTTAACTTGTTAAGTCTAGAAAAAGACGAAGTTGTTAAATCAATTATTACAGTTGATGAATATCGTGAATCTGATTACTTATTCTTTGCTACTGAACAAGGTATTGTAAAACGTACACCAGTTAAAGAGTTTGAATTAATTAGACAAAATGGTAAGATTGCTATTTCGCTTCGTGAAGGAGATCACTTGCTAGATGTTAAATTAACTGATGGCACCGCTGTTATTGGTATTGCGTCAAGTCTAGGCAAAATGGTTAATTTTAATGAAAGTGATGTTCGTCCAATGGGAAGAACTGCCTCTGGTGTTCGTGGTATGAATATCGATGGTGGAACCGCGGTAGGAATGGTAACAAGCTTAGAAGGAGAATATATCTTAGCTATTACTGATCGTGGCTATGGCAAGATGACACATTACAAAGATTACCGTATGACTTCACGTGGAACTAAAGGTGTTATTACAATTCACGCAACTGAAAAAGTTGGCAATTTAGTAACAATTCGCGCTGTAAATGGTAATGAAGACTTAATGGTTATTACTAAAGCAGGTATTATTATTAGAATACCACTTGAACAAGTTAAAATTGCAGGACGTAATACGCAAGGCGTTAAAATCATTCGTTTAGATGATGATCAACGTGTATCTTCTGTTGCGGTTGTTGAACACCAAGAACAAGAAGAAATTGTTGAAGAAGAAAATAACAAATAAGATACAAATAAATCAAATTAGGCCACAAGACCAAAACGATTGGATTTTGCGGCCTTTTTTTCTTGCAAAAAAGCAAAAATATTATTGTGCTTGTTTTAAATAAAAAAAATGTTATTATATATTTACAAATATATCCATATGAAAGAAGGAAATATATGAAGACAAAAATTAAGTTTGCTATTTTATGCTCTGCTATAATAGGAATGTTGGCTGCTTGTGAAAAAAATAATATAACAGTTATTTTGCCATCTGTAAGTGGAAGTGTAACACCAGTGCCAAGCACAAATATATCTAAGTCAACAAATACGGGTCATAATGGATATTATAGTAGTGTTGATAATAACAAAACTGGAAATGACTTATTAGCAGAACTACGCAAATTAAATAGTGCAAAAAGGAGAAAGACAGTTGGTTATAAAAATTTAGGAGATTATTATCTACAAACTGATGGAGATCCCAATAATCCAGGTAATGTAATCTGTTTTTATTCTGGTAAAAGCGTTAAATTCTCTGGCTCTTTTAGTGGTAATGTAAATAGAGAACATGTTTGGCCAAATTCACGTGGGGGAAGTGCTGTTGAAGGAGATATTCATATGACACGTCCAACATTAACAAATGAAAATGGTTCTAGGGGAAATGCATTTTTTGTCGAAAATAGCAAATCTCAAACAAGTGGATGGGATCCAGCAATGGAAAGCTTTGGACAAGAATATTATCGAGGTATTACTGCTAGAATCGTATTTTATTGTGTAATAGCAAGTACCTCGTTGAGCTTAGTTGATACAAATAATGATAACTCTAAGAATAAAACAATGGGAAAATTATCTACATTATTAGATTGGAATTATCGCTACGACATTCATGAAACAGAAATTAGAAGAAATGATGCTGCTGAAAAGATACAAGGAAATCGTAATCCTTTTATTGATGATAGATCATATGCTTGTAGCGTATTTAAAAATTATAATTCAAGCACGCAACAAGTTTGTGCTAAGTATGGATATTAAAAGGTGATTATATGAAATACAAAGTCAAATTAGGAATATTATTAGCAACTGCCACAGCAGTATTAGTTGGTTGTAAAGATGATATATCGGTAATTTTACCACCAAATTCAACATCAATTAGTGAATCTATAAGTAATAGTCAAAATTCTAATACTTCTACATCATCAACATCAACTAGCACAAAACCATCTAATAGTGTATCATCTTCAGTTAGTACAAAACCAAGTACGACTCCAAGCGTAAACCAAGATTCAACATCTATCGATGTTAAGCCTAGTGGCAAATGGACTTATGATAATAAAGATAATTATTACAACTATGATGATTTAAATCGCTTAGAAGGAAAAGAATTAAAGACAAAATTATTTAAGACAATAGGCACACATACGGAAATAGGTTATAAATCTTTGGCAACTGTGTATAGAGATAGTGATGCAAGAAGTGATGGAACTGTATGGGATATTTATGGCGATTTTAGTTATTCGTTTAGTGATGTAGGCAATTACAAAAATGAAGGAGATACTTGGAATAAAGAACATTCTATGCCAAAAAGTTGGTTTAAGGATGCAAAACCAATGTATAGCGATGCATTTCATATTTATCCATCTGATGGCAAGATAAATGGATATAGAAGCAATCATCCATATGGAGAAGTAGAATCTGCTACATATACCTATGTGACTAAAAATCAAGCAAAAACAGGAATTACACTTACTAATAAACTAGGTAAAAGTTCAATATCTGGATATTCTGGAACGGTATTTGAACCAGGAGATATATATAAAGGAGATTTTGCAAGAAGTTATTTCTATATGGTTACAGCCTATGAAAATAAAGTTGCATCTTGGCAAACAGAAAATACAAATTTAGGCGGAACTTCTTATCCAGGGTTAAATGTTTGGAGTTTAGAAATGATGCTTCGATGGTCATTAGAAGACCCAGTCAGCCAAAAAGAGATAGATAGGAACAATGCAATATATGGACACCAACATAATCGTAACCCTTATATTGATAACGATTCATTAGCGTGTAGTGTGTTTGGAAACTATAATAGTAATACCAAACAATTATGCTCTTCAAAAGCAAAATAAAATCAACAAAATATAGTGATTTTGTCGTTTGTTTAATTATAAAAATACAATATAATCAAAACGTTCATTCTAAATTATTAAAAAAGCATAAAAACATTTGTAGGATGAACGTTTTTAATGCTAATATGGTTATGTATTAGTATTAAAAATTCGTTTAGAATGAATAATAATTAATAGTTTGAAAGTAGCGTGAATATAGATGAAGAAAAAGAATGAAAATAAGAAAACTAGATCATGGCCACAAGTGATTTTTTATACGATACTTAGACCATTTGTATGGCTATATGTTGTTCTTTTCCAACATGTGAGATTTAAAAAGAACAAGAAGAAAATTCCTAAAAGACCAGTTCTATTTATTTCTAATCATTTGAGTAATTGGGATGGTATTTACGCTAATTTGATGTTTCCTACACATATTATTCATTTTATAGTTCATGATGAAATGTTTAAAAATAAATTCTTAACATTTTTTAGTGGAACTTTATTAGGCGAAATAAAAAGAGGAATGTCAGATAGTGATATATCTGATATTTTAATGACTAAAAAGTTAGTAAGAGAAGGAAAAAGTATTGGTGTTTATCCAGAAGGAGATATCGATATGTTTTGCCGAACTTTACCAGTAGATGTTAGCATTGCTAAATATGCGAAAATGATGAAAGTACCAGTTGTAATTTTAAGAATTACTGGAGCGGGTGCTCGAGCATCTCGTTGGAGTAAATATGCTCATCATACAAAAATAACTTATTCAGTACAAGAAGTTTTATCTAAAGAACAAGTTCAAGAAATGGATGTAAATGAATTGCATAAGGTAATAGTTAATGGTATTACGGTAGATGATCTTAAACATCACCAAGAATCAAAAAACAAACAACGCATAGGCCTCGCTCGTGCTGAATGGTTAGAATTAGGCTTATATATGTGTCCAAAATGTCATCGTTTAGAAGTATTGTCTTCAAAAGGAAATAAAGTATTTTGTACAAAATGTGATTTTGAAGCTAAATATCATCGCGATTGTAAACTTGAAAGTAAAGATTTTACTTCCACTTTAGCAGAACTTGATGACCGACAATATGAAGAATTAAAAAAGATTATTGATTCCGCAAATGAAGAAGATGTTATTTTAGAAGCACAAGATTTAGATTTACAATATTCTAAAGAAACAGAATTCTTTAAAAAGCCAATTGGAAAAACGTATTTAAAAGTTTATAAAACTCATATTGAATTTGAATATAATAAAGGAATAGTAAAAGTTGATATAAAAGATATAAAGCGATTAATGCTTCAATATAAAGATGTTTTAGAAGTTAGATTCTTGAAAGATAAAATTCGTTTTTCAACAAAGAAAAGGAAATGGTCAGCTTATTTATATTGGAAAGCATTACAATATATTTCTAAAATCAATTTACAATAAATTAGTTGATATTTAATTAAAAGCATAATACAATAAATGTGCTCAAAGATTGAGAAAAATATTATTAAGCATTTTTTAGAGAATCGCTATATGGTGGAAAGCGTAAATGTAAAATAATTAGTCCGTCTCATAGAGTGAACTTAATCGTTCCGTAAACTTGCGTTAAAAGTATTCAAGATATATTTACTATGTAGATATAAATTGGGTGGCACCACGGTTATTTACGTCCCATTATGGGACGTTTTTATTTTTTAGGAGGAAAAAAACATGCTAGATTTAAACTTAATTAAAACAAAGCCAGAATATGTTTCTGCAGCTTTAAAGAAAAAAGGATGGGATGTTGATTTTACAAGCACCATTGAAAAAATGGATAAAAGACTAGAACTTATTCAAAAAGTAGAAGTTGTAAAAGCAGAAATCAATAAATTATCTGCATCTGTACCAGTTGTTAAGAAAAATGGTGGAGATGTTCAAGAAATATTTGCTAAAGTTAAAGATTTAAAAGCACAAAATGCTAAAAATGAAGAAGATTTAACTAATTTAGAAAAAGAAATTAAAGAATTTGTTGAAACATTACCAAATTTACCAGATGATGATTTATTGCCTGGTGGAAAAGAAAATAATAAACCAATCTATACTTTTGGTAAGAAACCGGAATTTGACTTCAAACCAAAAGATCATGTTGAATTAGCGGAATCTTTAGGATTAATTGATTATGAAAGAGCTGCTAAAATATCAGGACGTGGAACATGGATTTATACTGGATTAGGCGCTCAATTAGAGTGGGCTTTAATTAATTACTTCATTACTACACACTTAAAAGATGGTTATACAATGATTTTGCCACCACATTTATTAAATGAAGAAAGTGGCTATACAGCAGGCCAATTTCCAAAATTTAAAGAAGATGTTTTCTGGCTTGAAGGACAAGATAAATTTATGCTTCCAACTGCGGAAACTGCTTTAGTAAATTTACATCGTAAAGAAATTTTATCGGAAGAAGAATTACCAAAGAAATATTTTGCTTATACTC
>CAKPAV010000101.1 GCA_934133115.1 uncultured Bacilli bacterium | reverse complement strand
ATTATGCGGGTTAGATTCCCGTCGCCTTCTCCATTCGTTATTTTAGTCCGATTCTATCGTACTTTTTTGTTGCTTGTAAGGGAATTGTAAGGGAAAATGCAAGGGAAAAATTTTTAAGCACCTCTAAAATGTCACAAATGGTTCAATTCTTTTTAGTTGAGTTTTAAGTATTCTTTTATGTCTTTTGTAGACATTCCTTTTTGTGATAAATATCGTTTTAAATCTTGTTTGTTATTATCACTTACACTAAGGCCAGAGATATAAAGCATTAAAAGTTTCTCTTGCTTAGAATAGTTTTTATATTTGTTTAATGCTTCTAAAATAAGTTCTTTTCTAGTTTTATTTTTGGTTGCCTTAATTGTAGATATTGCGTTAATGCCAATTATCAATTTTGATACATTGATATTGCCATTAGATGCTGCCAACAATTGAGTCAATTTATTGGTAGATTGAACTCCTGAAATTTTAGTTTGTGCATAGTAATAATAAGTGTTATAAACTTTTTGTAATAACTTTGCTTTATATTCATCATCTAAGGATTGATAATTTGAATTACTTAATAATTCCTTAACTTCATTTGATGCTTTCGAATAATATTCGTTAAACATTTTGCTTTGAGAATGTGTCATTTCAATTTCGATTCCATTTTCATCATTGTAACTCGTTGCTAATGTTCTTGGTGAAACATCGCATCCATTCTTACCTAGTGAAATTATTTCGTTAATTTCTGAGTCAGTCAAATTTATGCTATACATCGATGACCAAACTTTTAAGTTTGCTTTTGCTTTTCCAGTAAGATTATTATTCAAAGCATCTTTATATTGAGACTTGATGTAAGATGAAGAATAACCATTTGTCCACGATCTAATATATGTGGCTGTGTCTTTATCAAATTGGTAAATCGAACCAATTATTAAATCATAAAGATTTTTTGTTGGAAAACCTGTTAGTTGAGATAAATACATTGCTATTTTAATTGCTGCTTTTCGGACTTTAACAGTATCTCCAGATTTAGCTGCATCAATCAAATCTGTAGATGTTGATATGATTTCATTTACTTGATCAAGAGTAAACATTGATACATCAGAATTATTTTCTATTGCATTAGAAATTGTTCCAACATATGGCATCCAGTTAACAAAAGACTCTAGTAGCATATCTTTAGCGAATTCTCCTGAATCAAATTCGTTCCATTCTTTTCTACCTTTTAATCGAGCAACAATCTCACTGATAATAGTTGTTGCTATACCGCCCATTAAAAGAACAGGAATAATGTCAGCTAACGCTTTCTTACATCTTGAGAAATCTTTCTTAGCTTTTGTATATTCACTTTTATAGAATTCTCTATCTTCTTCTGATGCACTATCATCATTCATAGCTTTTTCATAAGAGTCCATTCTTTTCTTTGCATACTTGCCTTGGTAGAATGCTTTTTTAAATTGCTCTGTTTTAATTTGATTATCAGAGCCAAAAATACCAAATATATTTTTAGCCAATGAGCCAAGATAACCACTTCTTAATCTTGAAGTATACATTGGTTGGCTGTTAGATTGGGTTGTCAAAACAATATCGGTAAGAATTCTTGCTGCTTCTTTATTGTTTCCTTCAGACCAATAATCTCCAAATCCATTTTTCTTAGCTAAATATTGAGCGAGAGCCCAACCATGTGAAATAATAATCGATTTATCATTTATTTCCATGAGAATACCAAATTTCTTAATCCAGTCAGGAACTTCAGAAGCGCCTGATTTAGAGCGAATCACTTCAGCCGATCCCCATCTTTCTGAAAAATATGGTTGTTGTTCTTGTAAAATTTTTGATATTTCATTCCACTTAGTCAAATTAGTAAGGCCTCTAAACAATGTCTTAGACCAGTCACCTAAACCACTATACATAGCCATTGTAAATTCCGATCCAAATTGTTTTAAAGCTGATGAAATATTAGCACCAAGTACAGCGCTTGCTCCTTTTGAAAATAAACTATTAAAGAAACCATCAACATTACCATTTGGCTTTTCAAGAATAATTTGAGATAAATATTTCGACCATGGCGCTTTACCAGTATTCCAATTTGGAATAATTTCATCAAATATATTATTTATACTTACACCATCAATTTTTTTATTTAAGAATATTCTATATTTATCGATGTATTCAGTAAATTCACCATAGTAAGAAACTTTGCTAATATATCCATTTAAGCGAGATAAAAATCCAGTAACTTTAAATGGGGATTTGCTACCTGTTCTTTTCTTAATAATGCTTGTATTAGATGTTGTCAAAAATCCTCTATCATTTGCATTTAAACTCTCTAAACCACTATTGTTTAACTTTCCCCTAGATTGTGGATAATAATTAGATGTTAATTCGAGTGGAACACCTGTGAATTGCTCGTATTTTTTTGATAAATATTCTTTAAATTCACCATTATACGCTGCTTTAGAAATTTCATCCGCATATTGTTTTACCTTTTCTGGAATCAAACTAGAGAAATCATCAAATTCATCTTTAGAAATTTTAATTGTTAAATTTGATTTTGTTTTTTTATTATAAATTTCAAATCCAACATCAAAAGCTTCTTCATTTGCTTTTAGTGTGCAATACATGTCCAATGCATTTTCTAAAGATATTTTTTGGCCTTTAAAAGAAATTTTTTTGCCAAGATTTCTTCTAAGTTTATTTATATCAACTCCAACTTGCTTTGCAATTTTTTTATAGACTAGGTCCAAAAAACTTGTATAGACACCTATTTTATTGTTATAGGCAGTCATATATTCAGTGGTTATTAGTTTAGTGAATTCATGGTCTTGTCCAAGTATACCTGAAAAATATGATGGAGCGCCAATAGCTGTATCAGCAATGCCTTCAATAAATCCATATTTAGTTGGACCAATATTTTTTTGAATGAATGTTGTTTGTTTATGAACGGTTTTTATCATTTCTACCATTTGTTTTGTCTTTTCAGAAGATAATTCTCTTGCCATTGCATTTATGAATGTTAATCCTTTGTTAAACATTCTTGTTTCTTCTATAGTAAGTTCTCTATTAGGAAACTGTCCATCAACGAATTTATCTTCAAAATAATCTGCAATAGCTTTAAAATCACTATTAAAACCTAAAAGACTATCATCAAACATATCAGGTGTATACGATTTTAAATTTTCCACAAAATGTGTAACAGAAAGAGGAGAAATACCTTTTTTAGTTTTTGATAAATGTATTCCTTTAATTAAATTTTTAATCATTGCAATATCTTGAACTACCATATCACCAGTGGCGGTCATACTTTTTGAATTTTCAACTTTTTTCTTAATAGAATCAATTTTTTTGATAGAATCAATTAAATACTCAGTTCTAGATCTCAATTCAGATATTTTATCACAAAGTCTATCTATAGTAGTTAAATATTTGTCGGTTAATTTAGCTATAGTGCTTTGATTTCCTTTGTGTTCAATGAGACCGCTAATCGCTTTTTTTAAGTCACTTCTAATCTCATCGCTTGCAATATCAGAAAGCTTATATGCAACAATATTGTCGTCATCGCCTATTTCAACATTTGCATTTAAAATAGTCTCCATTAAATTACTAATTACATTATCAACATCACTAGAAAGATTTATTTCTTCAAAAGTTTTACGAATTATTGAATTTTGAGAAGATGAAAGCTTTATTTTTAAACCATCAGGAAATTTTTTGCGAATATTAGTTAGCACGTTTTTTATAATTTCTTCTGTTGTTTTTAAAGAATATACTTTTTCTTTACGTAAATTTGCACTATCTTTTACTAAACTTGGTTTATGACCTTCTGGTACAACATCAATGGTTGATTTAGAACTATCTTTTTTTGCATAAGAAAGTTGATATGATTGTGCTTCATCATATTGATCTTTATTGAAATGTTTGGTAATTACATTTTCATCAGTATTAACCATAAAAGCAACTTGCGGATTATCATGATTAGCTGCAATGTTGTCATGGTCGAAATCCATATTATAATCCATTATCGATGCTGTTTTAAAACCAAATTTAGATTCATACATTTCTTGTAAATTTTGAATAGGAGAAATGTAGCAGTCTAATGTTTTAGCTTTAGATTTGATTTCATTTGCAATAGATCTTAACCATCCTCGTTTGTCATTCAAATTAAAAACACTAATTAAATCTCCATTTTTAGTTATAGCAAAACCACTTAAGCCATCATCGCTTAAGTAACATGTACAATCATTATAATTATCATGTAAATCAACTAATTCGCCATTTGGCAAATAATTATGGACAATTTCAAAAATATCATGGAACAACGCTCCATCAATATTTTTAATTATTCTAAATTCGCCTGTATTTTTTAATATCCTGCTATCATCGCTGATGCCGTAGTTAAGGGACTCCAATTGTCTTTTAAAAATTGTGGAAAGTCTTCTTCGTAAAGAGCTATCAATTTCTTTGCCCTTTGAGTGGTAAAGTTGCACTTCTTCACTAGATGTTCTTCTACTTTCTTCTTGTATTCTTCTAAAGTCATCGAAATCTCCTCCTTTTTCTTTATTATAGGATGAAGTTGAACTATTTTCAACTATCGGCGTACTTTTTTTTGATTTTGATGTATCATTTTCTTGAATTTGTGATATATTATTATTAGAGGAAGAAGATACCCCAGATGGCGTTTCGGACGTAGCACTTGGTAAGGATTCATTAGAATCATGAGAGGTTGGGAGAGATTTATTCCTCTCTTTTTTTATTTTATAAAGAGAATTTAATACTAAGTTTTTAGACTTCATAGAATATTCTGCAACCATCTGATATTGATTGCCAATCCATTTGGTGACTAATAGTTTACCATTATCAGCAATAGTTGCTGTATCATAGTTTTCCATTATATATGGAAATTTAAATAAATCATTGTAGGATAATGGAAGTGATTCATCTTTGCTTAAAATATGTTTCTTTTCAATGTGTTTTAAATATGACTTATTATATGCAAGTGAAAAGCCACTAAAATCTATACCAGTATCGTTTTTTAAATGTGATATAGTTGATTTAGTTATCCTTCCAATAATAGCTTTGTTTTTAGCATTTTCATAATCATTGTATACTTGATAAATATAGCTTTTTAATTCTTCACCACTTGTAATGATTCGTGATTGTGAATTATTCAATTGTTGCAATTCTTTTTCAGAATAATTATTCTCTAAATATTTTAAAGCTGTTTCTCCATCTTTTAATCCAAATAATGAATTATCTTTATTTTCTTCTTTTGCAACTACTGATTTTAAAGTAGATGTAGTTAAAGGATATGTCTTATCTTTGTACACAAAAGTAGAAGGTAAATTATCAGTATATCCTTTTTGTAGTGTACTTATCATTGCGACAGCTTGATTTGGTGACGAAATTGACAATGAAAGAGAATGATTTTTGTTTTCAATTAAAGCAATTGGAGAATTTGGGTTATTTGGTGTCGTAATAACACTAGATCCATCTTCATTGTTATAAGTTAATTTTAAATACCCATCATCAGAAGAGAATGTTGTATTTCCACTTGTTTCTTCATTAGAGGATGGTTTCCAACCTGATTTTTTAATATACTCATATGCAATAGCTTTAGGCAATGTATGAGAGATAGCACGTGGGCTTAATGTTGAAACAACTTCTTGCTTAGAACTTTGAATAGCATCAGCGTATTTGCTAGCAGCTGTGCCATCATATGATTTGTTTGTAGATACTCTTTTTAAAACTTCAGAAATATTATATTTTGTACCAAGTTTTTCTATTTTATCGCTAAATTTCATGGATAAATCCACAAATTCATCTTTTGATAATAATTTACCACTAGATAAACCTGCTTCTTCATAATATTCTTTGCAAAGTTTATCATATTCTTTTTTATATGCTTGTGCTTTTAATTGATCGCTGCGTGTTTCTTTGTTTACAAAATAGTTTTCTTTATATTTATCAAAGGAACCAGATTTTGCGCCATTTACAATTTCTTTACCTGTACTTAAAATAGCACTAGTCACGCCTGCTTGTATCATAACATTTCCAACATTAGCAAGTGTATTTTGAATTGCTTCATCAGAGCCATAAGCTTTTTGAATAGCATCACTATCATATGTAATTTGTTTTAATACTGGATCTAATAATGATTGCGCACCAGCACTTCCAGCATCAATTCCAGCACGCATAAATATTTCAGCTGTTTTTCCAGCAATAACTTCTGCTGTTGCACTATTTGAAAAAACTTTTCCTACCGCTTCACCTATTTTTTGTGCGCCTTTTGATACAAAGCCTTCCCCACCTGATAAGACAGAGCCACCAATTCCAACGGTTGCTGCTGTAATAATACCTGAGATTGTACCTTTTACTGCTCCATATTTAACTGCACCATGAAAGTGTGCACCTTCATTAAGTGCAGATTCCATTGATTGTCCACCGCTTTTTGCAACAGCAATAC
>CAKPAV010000100.1 GCA_934133115.1 uncultured Bacilli bacterium | reverse complement strand
GCAATAATAAAATATTTAATCCGCTGGACATTATTTCTCTACTTGCCTCAATGTCACTAACAATATTGCATTCTGGATCTGGAGATGTTTTACCAAAATATCCACTATAAATAGAACCCGCCATTGCAACTATACTTACTTTTTTATTTTTTAATAGAGTTGTAATTCTTGCTAACGACGTAAATGGTGATAACGCTACAACAACAAACTCATCATTAGGATTAGCATTTAATACTTGGCGATATCCTTCTTCATAGTTTGAATAAATTTTTCCGCTAAATTTATGAAGATCAAAATCTTTTATCCATTCTTTTTGTGGACAAATAGCATTATCTAAATTGGTAGAAACGCCCTTACAAATAGCAATATTATCAATATTTAATTCGAAAAGAATTTTAGCAATTAATTTTGTTTTGTACTCCACATCGCCTTGAGATATAGAAATCATATCAATTTGAAACATATTGGTGGACAATATTAAAGATATAGCCCATATATCATCAATATCTTCACCAATATCGGTATCAATTATTAATCTTTTCATGATAGTAATTATTATTTTTCCTTTCTAATAATTTTTGTACTTATAGTGCCCTATCATATTAATTTAATTATAACTTATAAAAATGTTTCATACATATATTTTTGTTGTTTTAGCGCAACCAAAAGTTGCTAAATCATAAACTCTTGTTGCTAATATGATGTGTAATAAAAACGAAGCTCTTAATAAGCTTCGCCTTATCATTTTTTATTCATATTTTGCTTTTTTGGTTTTTAAAACAAAATATCCTAAGCTAGTAACTAGCATTAAAGAACCAATAATAACAATGAAGTAATTTTCACTATTTAATGTGTTTATCAATAAAATACTTCCATTATCCGCATTATTTGAAGTTTTATTTTCTTCTAAAGCTATTAAAGATTTAAGATAATTCATTGTATCAAGTATTGTTGCATCTCCTGAGTCAATCGTAGAATCAACGATAGTTTTATTAGTTTCTGATAAATTTTCATATTTTACAAGTAACCCATCTAATTTGGTTCTTGCCTCACTACCTTTAACTAATGCAGCGCATATGCCATTCTCGCCGCCTTCTTGTCTTAGTTGTTTCCATTCATTAATAAACTCTTCTGCATAATCTTTTACTACTATTTCAAAACTTTGTGTAAATACAACACCAAATTCATCCACTACTTTTGCCTCAACTTGATATGCTCCTTTTGCTGTTACATTTACTAAAGATGTATCTAATATCATTTCGTTTTGTGTTACTTTACGAGAGTTTCCATTTGTTCTTACTAATGTACCTTCCAAGTTGGTTAAATTAAACTCTTCATTTAGTCCATATTCGAGTTTTACTTTGCTAGTGTCTAAAGTAAATGCATTTGTTAAGTTGTCAAGTTTAAATACTTTGATATTATCCATTTTAAGAATCATATCACTGCTATGCTTAATAATAATTGCAACTTGTTGCCACCAAGTAGCGTCTTTATTTACACTCGGTTTAAAATCAAATGTTAATTGTTTTCCATCAAATGAGCCGCCTAAAATATATTCATTAGTGTCTTTACCAACATATCCACTTGGATTATATGTAACACATGGCTGACCACCTGCGTTATAGCAAATATAAAATTCTGTACAATTAGTTTCTAATATATCCATAGTAATACGATAATTTGTATCACTTACTAATTTACTTAGTCTATTTATATAAAACGTATCAAAAACATCTGAACCCGTTCCATTCTTACTAACTTCTATATAATGATTTGATTCATCGCCATTAATAGCAATTGATAATTCATTTGTTCCATTATATATATTTGGAATATTAGATAAGTTATTGGCTGGGGCGCTTGTACCAATAGCTAAGTTTTCAAAGTTCATATCATAGTCAAAAACATCAAGTGTTTCTTTTTCAATTGAAAAATTATCAAAAACAACTGATGATTCACTAGTATAATTATGAGCAGTTATTTTTATCCAGCCATTGTTGCTTTCAAGTTTTCCACCTATAAATGTAAAAGATAATTTCCCGTTTTCATATTTAGCATTAAATGTCGTTTGGTCATTTAAAATGGATACGCCACTATTAGAAACTTTTATACCTGTCCACGAATTCACTTGATATTCAATAAATAGTTCTGAACTAGCTGTTGTACCTTGCATATTCAAATCAACACTAAATACATACTTTTCACCAGAAACCAATTTTGCTAAGTTATCTATTGCTCCTGTTCCAATACCGCCAAATACTGTGTATTCATTATTGTTATTTATTTTGTACTCTAATGCCTTACTTCCATTTGACTCAATAATGCTAGGCGTTACTCCGCTTTCAAACCAAAATAACTTCTTACTATTGTAAACTGCATCTCCATTATCTCCTACATTAAGAGATTCAAAATCTTCTTCATAAATATAGTTATTTAAAGTTGATTCCTCTGCTTTTACTTCTTTAGTACTTGTCATCAATAATATTGGCAAACTCATTAAAAACAAAATTGCGACTAGTTTATGTTTCATAAAAATATTCCTCCTAATATATAGAAAAATACCAAATCTATGTAATCGCTTACAATTTATAAAAGTTGCTTGATAATTGAATAATGTTGTTTATTTAAGTTAGTTTTTGCTAACGTTTTTTTAATTAATATCGGCTTTTTTTATCAAATTCCGCATTAAATTATATTAAATGTGATATAATACACGCATTGGAGGGGATATTTATGATATCTAAAACTATTGCATTAGACGTTTTAAATGCTGGTTTAGCAACTGGTGCAGATTTTGCTGAGATTTTCGTTGAAGAAAAATCTAACACTGGCCTTTCCATTGATAATGATAAAATTGAATCTATTTCATCTGGAATTATCTATGGAGCGGGTATACGTCTATTAAAAGATTTAAGAAGTGTATATGGATACACAAATGATTTATCAAAAAAAGGTTTAATGAATTTAGCCACTACTCTTGCTGGTGCATTTAATGGTGAAAGAATTAAAACTGTAACCGAATTAAAAAAGCAACGTGTTAATAACATTCATAAAGCCAAAAAACCTTTACATTTAATGAGTAAAGAAGACAAAATTGCTTTCATTACTAAAATTAGTGACTCTATGAAAGATTATGGAGAACAAATCGTTCGTCGCGTTGTTAGTTTTGCAGATAACAACCAAGATGTAACTATTTTTAATTCTGATGGTAAAATTTTCCATGATGTACGTGAAAGAGGAAGAATGTACATTACTGCTTTAGCCGCTAACAAAGACTGTATTGAAAATAGCGGTGTTGGTCCTGGCGCATCTAAAGGATTTGAATTTTTTGAAGAAGACATTAATCCAATAGAATTAGCTAAAGAAGTTTGTGAAATCGCTATTAAGAAACTTGATGCTAAAGAATGTCCATCAGGAAAAATGCCTGTTGTTATTGGTAACGGATTTGGAGGAGTTATTTTCCACGAAGCTTGTGGACACGCTCTTGAAGCTTCTTCGGTTTCTAAAAATTTATCAATTTTCTCAAATAAATTAGGTCAACAAATTGCATCTAAAGTTGTTACTGCTATTGATGATGGTACTATTCCTAATGGCTGGGGTTCCAATAATATTGATGATGAAGGTAATAAAACAAACCGTACGGTTTTAATTAAAAATGGTATTTTAACAAACTACTTAATTGATGATTTTAATGGTCGTCGTATGGGTATGAAAGGTAATGGCGCTTCTCGTCGTCAAAGCTATGCTTTTGAACCAACATCAAGAATGTCTAATACTTACATTGCTGCAGGTAAATCTAGCGTTGATGAAATGATTAAATCTGTCAAATTAGGATTATACGCTAAATCATTAGGTGGAGGATCAGTTAATCCTACTACTGGTGACTTTAACTTTGCTGTTGATGAAGCCTATATGATTCGTGATGGTAAAGTTGCCGAAATGGTTAAAGGCGCTACTTTAATTGGAAATGGTGCCGATATTTTAATGAAAATAGATATGGTTGGTAGTGATGTCAAACGTGCTCAAGGTATGTGTGGCGCAGCTTCAGGTAGTTGTCCTGTTGATGTTGGTCAACCAACAATCAGAGTATCAGAAATCACCGTTGGTGGTCGTGGAGGTGCTTTAAAATGAATTTAAAAAAATATTTTGAGCTAGCTAAAGACGCTGGCATTGAATCTTTAGAACTTTATATTGTTAAAAACTATTCTTTAGGATTTTCCTTATTCCATAGCGAAATTGATAGTTATTCTTTAAGTGATTCTATCTCATTGGGTGCACGCGGAATATTTAATGGGAAAATGGGATATGCTTATTCAGAAAAAATAGATAAAACTACTCCGGAATTTGTTATTAAAAATATTGTAGAAAACGCTAAAAATATTACTAATGATAACAAAGTAGAAATATTCAAAGGTTCAGAAAAATACAAAAAGTTTAATTGCTATAACAAGGAACTAGATAATATTCCTGTATCCACAAAATTAAACACACTTTATGAAATCGAAAAGAAATTAAAAGAAAGCGATAATCGTATTACCGAGATTGGTGGTGTCGGTTATGAAGAATCAAGAAACGAAACTATCATTGCTAACTCTTACGGATTAAAATTATCTGAAAAAAGTAATATGTATGTAATTTATGCTGAAGCTGTTGCTAAAGATGGAGAAGATACAAAAACTGGTTATAAGACTTTCTTTGATAATGATTTTTCTAAATTTAAAGTTGATGATTTTGTTAAAGATGTAAAAGATAATACCATCAAACAATTAGGTGGAAAGCCTTGTGATTCTAAAAAATATCGTGCAATTTTAGCACCAAAAGTTGTTTCTTCTTTAATGTCTGCATTACTTGAATCAACAATTGCTGAAGAAGTTCAAAAACACTCTTCTTTATTTGAAGGCAAATTAGGAACTCAAATTCTTTCTAAAAAAATCACAATTACCGAAAAGCCTTTAGAAAAAACAATATTTTTCAAGAGTTTCGATGATGAAGGTGTTGCAACTTATAACAAAGACATCTTTAAAAATGGTGTATTAATGACTTATTTATATAACATTGAAACATCTTTAAAAGATGGTGTTAAAACAACTGCGAATGGATATCGTGGATCTTCTAAATCACCAATTAAGACTGGTTTAAGCAGTGTTTATTTAAAACCAGGTAAAGTTAGTGAAGAAGAATTAATTGCTAAATGCGGTAATGGTATTTACATTGATTCTATTACTGGCTTACATGCTGGTTTAAATGCTCAATCTGGTAACTTCTCATTACAAGCAACTGGATTTATGATTAGAGACGGAAAACTCGCCGAACCAGTGAACTTAATTACTGTTGCAGGTAACTTAGTAAAAGTATTCCAAGATGTAACTAGGGTTGCTAATAATTCCGAACTATTATCAAGCGGTAATTCAGTATCATCAATCATGATTAAATCTATTGCCGTATCTGGTAATTAATTATTAAATCATTTTTAAAAAGAAGCAAATCTCATAAATAAGGGCTTGCTTCTTTTTTTGTGCAGATTTTCATTCTAATTAATAAACTAATCACCATTTAATTTGCTTATTAAATCATCAAAGCTAAGATTTTTAGCATTAAATTTTAACAATAAGTACATCTTCTTTTCCAGAAGGAATTTCATTTATAATCATTCCATTTTTAAATACAGCTGCCCCGCCTTTAGCAATTTCATCATCACCATCTAAACAATAAGAATTAACATACAAAGTTAATTTGTTAAATTTTTTAGCCTGCTTTGCATATTCGTTTTTTTCAACATTATTCCATTTATCATAATTAAAATCAGTATAAACAGGCCATAAAAGATAATCAGATGATAAATTTGAAACGACATTAACATTATCTTCATTCCAAAGATCTCCACACAAACCTACTGTAAATGTTTTATTATCTAATTCAAATGTAGAAAAGGAAGTTCCTTCTTGATAATGATCATCAGTTTCTTTAATTCTCCAACCACTAGAAACTCTACGATAATTAAAAATAATTTTCCCTTGTTTGTTAATAACAATTTGGCTACTAAAAATTTTTGAGTCAAATAATTCAAAATAGCCAAAAGAAACTGAAACATTAAATTCTTTACATAATTTCTTTATTTCCTTAATTAGTTTGCTATCTTTAGAAAGAGCTATATTTTTATCTATTTCAAAATTCCATGTTAAAGCGTCAAATCCTTGAAGAAACGATTCTCCAAATAATATTAAGTCAACTTTATTATTATATTTTTTTATTGTTGATACAATTTGGTTTTTATTATAAATTAAATTCCCATTTCTAAATGATAAAGCCGCTAAAAGAATATTCATTTTGTACCTCACTTGTAAAGTATTATCTAAAAGCAAGGATGATACATTGCTTTAAATACTATTTACATTTTAAAAAATATAATTAATTATCTCAACAATTATTCTTTGTTTAAGATCAATATACATGAATTTTCTAACATTATATTTTGAATAAAAACCGCCGCTTAAATGAATCTCATAAAGAAATAGC
>CAKPAV010000099.1 GCA_934133115.1 uncultured Bacilli bacterium | reverse complement strand
CATAAAACATTTTCAATATATTTTGGCCCAACATCATTATAAATTTGTTTAATTATTTCTTTAGGAAAGGCAAAATTAACTTCTTTAAATGCCATATCATTAGGAGATATAATATTTGCGCCATTATAGCAAATAATAGGAGAGTGGAGATTTAATTCATCATAATATCTTTTGATTGAACGAATTGGTCTTCCAGTAGCAATAACAATGATGTGACCTAAACTATCTAAATGGTGAAGATAATTTAAAGTATCAGAGCATATTTCTTTCTTGCTATTTAGTAATGTTCCATCTAGGTCTAGTGCGATTAAGTATTTTTCCATATTTTAATTTTTCCTTTCTAATATTTGTTATATTTGCATAATTTCTAATGGTGATATTATGTATTTTTATCGAATTAGTCTATTTTCTATTGGCTTATTATTAGCTACGATAGGTTGCGTGTTTTTTGTTATTGATATTACACTTTTAAATTATGGGTATAATGTTTTTGAGTTTTTAGGATATTTGCTATCTTCCAAAGTTTTCTATTTGTTACCCACAGGAGTTATTTTAATGGCTATAAGTTTATTTTGCAATAAATTATGGAATAAACTTTCTAACTATTTAAAAAAGAAGAAAGATAATATTTAAAATTATTCTAAAAAAAGTAAAAAAGTATTGTTTAATTGACTTAATTTCTTTAAAATAAAGCGTAAGGAGTGGATAGAATGATAAAGATTTATACATCACCAAGTTGCTCTTCTTGCCGCAAAGTCAAAAAGTGGTTTGAAGATCATAAAATTGAATATGTCGAAAAGAGTATTTTTTCTACTTCTTTAAATGAAAAAGACATTTATGAAATTCTTGAGAAATCAGAAAATGGTACCGAAGATATTATTTCTACTAAATCAAAAATTATGAAAGAAGGTAATTATGATTTGGAAAAAATGTCGATGAGTCAATTAGTAAGATTTATTTTAGATAATCCGACAGTCTTAAAAAGGCCAATAATAGTTGACGATAATAAAATTCAAATTGGTTATAATTCAGAAGAGATTCGTGCCTTTATTCCTGAAGAAATTCGCCGCTTAGTGCGCTTAGCATGCGCTAAAGTAGCATTTGATAGATACGATTTCTGTGAACATAAAGATGACTTTAATAATCAAAAAGCTTAGTAAAAAAAACGGCCAACGCCGTTTTTTATTTTTTCTTATTGTATTCGTTCATCGCACGACGATGTTTAGTTACTTTATTTAGTTCATGGATTGGAACATTTGCTTCCGCACAGAATTGTTTAAGCTTTTCTTCAGCATCAACCATAGAATCGTGTTCCATTTCTAGTTCATAATCAGTAACACTTCCATATGTGCTTTTGTCAATACATAATAAACCGCCATCGTAGTCACATTCGATACGATAAGTTGATAAACTACAAATTACATGAATTTTGTCAACATCAAAGCCAAGAATTTGTAAGAATTCAAATGTAGAGTTCTTAACATTTTCTCCATGCAAAATACTTTTAAATTCATCTTTGGTTAATGGACAATTTTTTTCTAATAATCCTTCAGAAAGTGGTGCTTTTAAAGTAATTTCAAAGTTGCCGTTTTTTTCACGGATTCTTAAACCTAAGCCATAACTTTCTAGTTTGGCATCGTCAGTATCTAAATAATAATTTGTTTGTTGCATTACGCGTGGGTTGTATTTTAAGATATTACTTGCTAACGCGAGATATTCTTTTTCGTTTAGAAGCATTTTGGCTTCGATTTCCATGTTGTTTGACATAATTTCATCTCCTAATTTGCCAACTAATATGTTACAATATTTTTGTTGAAATATAAAGAGGAGATTAAAAATTATGAAATACAAATATGGTATATGCTTTAAAAAAGAAGTTATAACCGAAATGTATATTGAAAGTTTTAAAAGAAGACTAGCAAAAGATAACTTTGTTTTAGATGAAGAAAATCCAGAATATGTTTTCTTTTTAGGCGGCGATGGCACTTTTTTACGCGCAGTACATAAATATATTGATAAAGTTGATAAAATAAAATTTGTGGGATTAAATGCAGGAACATTGGGATTTTATTTAGATTATTCTACTAGTGAAATAGATTTACTGATTAACGATATTAAAAGCAAGAATGTAAACATTGTATCTTACCCATTAATAAAAGGCAAAATCGTTTCTAAAAAAGAAACACAAATCATATATGCTGTAAATGAAATTAGAATTGAAAATCCTTTTCATACATTAATTAGTGATGTTACTATTAATGAGCATAAATTAGAAACTTTTTCTGGTAATGGCTTAGTAGTATCTTCCTCTTTAGGTAGTTCGGCTTATAATAAATCTTTAGGCGGAGCGATTATGGAACATGACTTACCATTATTAGAAATTACCGAAATTGCTCCAATTCAAAATAATGCATATCGTTCTTTGGCATCTAGTTTAATTGTTGATGGCAAAAAGACGATTTCATTTACAGGATTATTTAAAGATATTATTGTAGGATATGATCATGAAGTAATGCCGAATATTTCTAAAATTAAAGAAATATCAATTACATTATCTTCACGTAAAGTTAGACTTGTTCGTAAAATAGATCACAATTATATTGATGTTTTAAGAAAAGCGTTTATTATTGATAAGGAGATGTAAAGTTATGTTTTTAGATGCTGGTGACTTTTTTAAAAATTATGGGCTTATAATAGGACTAATTATATTAGGAATAATTATTGTTATTGTCGTAGTTTTATTAATTAGAAATAAAACTAAAAACAGTAATAAAAAAGCAAGCGATGATTTATTTAATCAAATTATGGAAGGCTTAGGAGGAATTGCTAATGTTAGTTCTTTAGAAGCTAAAATGTCGCGTTTAAATGTTAGTTTAAAAGATGATAGTTTGTTAAATATTGAAAGTCTAAAAACTAGTGGCGTTAGCCGTGTTATTAAGATGTCTAGTAAAATAACTTTGTTAATTGGTGATGTGGCTAGTGAAATTGAAGAACAATTTAAAAAAGAAATAAAGTGAGTTCGCGCGTAACTCACTTTTTAAATGTTTATTATTGTTGATAATACGGATTGTTATTATTATTTGAAGTATAGTAATTAGGGTTAGTATTGTTTGTCGGATAACTTTGACTATATTGTTGATTATATGGATAAGAATAATAGGAATTATTTTGATAATACGGAACTGGTTGATAGTAGTAATAAGGCTGAACCGGATAATTATTAGATGGGTATAAAGGCCCTTTATTAGGCGCAAATAGACCACCGACTAATAATCCACCTACAAAAGGCCAAATCGGTCCTATAACGCGATATTGATAATTATATGGCATAATAAAAAATCCCCCTAGCATAGTAGTATATGCAACTAGAGAGATTAGTGTATAGGTTATAAATATTTTTTTAATTCTTCTAAAGGTAAACCAACGACATTATAGTAACTTCCTTCAATATTTTTAATTAAAGGAAATTTTTTATCTTGGATACCATACGCTCCGGCTTTATCTTTAGGAGAACCACTTTCAACATAAGCATCAATCAATTCATCACTTAACTCATTAAAAGTAACTTTAGTTAAAACACTTTTAGAAATAGTTTTTTCTTTACTAATAATGGTAAATCCAGTTACTACATCATGAGTTTTTTTTGATAATAAGTGAAGCATTCTTTTAGCATCTTCATCATCAATTGGCTTTCCTAATACTTCATTATTAATTATTACGACAGTATCTGCGGCAATAACAACATCATTAGGAAAATTCTTAAATACTGCCTTAGCCTTAGCTTTAGATAACTCTAAAGGTAAGTCATAAGGAGAAGTCTTGATTTTATTTTCATCAACATTAGAAACAACAATTTTAAAGTCGCTTATAATGTTTTTTAAAAGTTCTTGACGTCTTGGTGATTTACTAGCAAGTATGTACATAATTAAATTTTATTCATGATTACAGGAATAATCATAGGCCTTCTTTGTGTTTTCTTAAAGAAGAATAATGTTAATTGATTTTTAACCATGTTTTTAATATCGGAGAAAGTTACTTTGTCTTTCATTAAATCACTTAGAATATTTTTAGTGAATTGTTCGGCTTGTTGAATCATATTATCGTGACCATAAGTATAGACGAATCCACGAGTATATAATTTTGGATTTTGCATTAAGCAATTATTTTTCGAATCAAGTACTAATAATACTGATACCATACCATCATTGTAAAGAACTTTACGGTCATTAATAACTGCGCGGCATACACCAGTAATATCATTACCGTCAATAAATATGTCATCAGCAGGAATATGCGGTCCTTCTATGATTTTATGATTTTTTAATAATAAACTATCGCCATTTCCACATATGAAGGTATTTTCACGCGGGACTCCTAAACTTACAGCGATATCAGTATGAATTTTCAACATACGATATTCGCCATGTGCAGGCATGAAGTATTTAGGTTTAAATAATTTTAATGCCAAACGCAGTTCTTGCTTTGAAGGGTGACCAGAACTATGTAAACTTAAGAAAACCGAATTAGTAAGTACATTAGCTCCAGCACGAGTTAATGTATTTACAACGCGATCAATACTAGCGCCATTGCCAGGAATAGGTGAAGAAGAGAAAACAACTGTGTCGCCAGGAATAATTCTTAATTGTTTGTGTTCGCCATTTGCGATACGTGCAAGCGCCGCCATCGGCTCTCCTTGGCTACCAGTACAAAGTATTAATGTTTCTTCTGGCTTAGTGTGACGTAAATCTTCAAATTTTAAAAGAGAAGAATCAGGAATATGAATATATCCAAAATTTCTTGCTGTTTCGATAGCGTTTTCCATCGAACGACCAACAATTACAATCTTTCTTTTATGTTCAACACTTGCTTCGACAATTTGTTGAATACGGGAAATATTACTAGAGAAAGTAGAAACAATTAATCTTCCTGGAGCATTACGGAATACTTCATTAATAGAATTAATAACATTAGTTTCTGATGGTGTATATCCTTCGATTTCCGCATTGGTGGAATCGGATAATAATAAATCAACACCTTCACAACCCAAACGAGCAATTTTACCGAGATTAATATCCGGACCAACTGGTGTTAAATCAATTTTAAAGTCGCCAGTAGTGACAATACGACCTTCATTAGTATCTACACAAATACCAAATGAATCAGGTATTGAGTGAGTTACTTGAAAAAATTGGACAGTAAAAGCATTACCAATTTTAATAAAGTCATTTTCAGTATATTCGACAATCTTAACTTTTTCTTTAATACGCATTTCATCAAGCTTGTGCTTAATTAAAGCCGCAGCAAGACGTGGGGCGTATATTACAGGAATAAATACATGCTGAATCAAGAATGGAATACCGCCAATATGGTCTTCGTGTCCGTGAGTAATAAATAATGCTTTTATTTTAGTACTATTGTTTTTTAAATGTGTATAATCTGGAATCACATAATCCACGCCTGGTAAATCAGCTTCTGGGAATCTAACTCCTGCATCAATAATAATAATATTCTTTTCATCTTCAATGCAGTAAGTGTTTTTACCGACTTCTCCAAGTCCTCCAAGCGCATAAATAGATATTGGTGATCTATTAGAAATCATCGTTGACATATTTTATTTTTTGCCTCCTAGCTATATAAACGCAATAAAAAATAGTAACATGCGATTAATTATAAAGTTTTAAACTTCCAAAACACAATAATTATATCTTTGTTACTATTAAAAGTAAAGAATTATATAATAAAATCATCACTTAAATTTCAATTGTATTATCTATATGTTTAAAAGGATTGTTTTTATCAATGTGATCATAGTATAAGATACCATTTAAGTGATCGAATTCGTGTTGTAATACAATGGCATCATATCCTCTTGCCACAATTTCTACATCTTTATGTTCTAATAAATTGTAAGCTTTAATTGTTACTTTGTTTGGACGATAAACATAACCTTCGTGATCTTTATCAACGGACAAACAACCTTCACCACCACTTAGATAACATAATTTAATTGATGTGGCAACTATTTTGGGGTTTACTAAAGCATATTGGACTAATTTATCACCTAATTGATAATAGATTACAAACATTCTTTTATTAACTCCAACTTGTGGCGCAGCCATCCCCACACCAGAACGAATATGATTTTTTTCGGCATATTCATCATCTTGACTCTTTTTTAAATAATCAAGCATTTCTAATAATAATTTCTCATCTTTTTTACTTAATGGCATTTCAACAGGTGTGCACTTTTCTCGTAATGACTTATTACTATCTTTAACAATTTTTAACACGATTTTCACCTCGTAAAAGAATTTTAGCACATTATAAGTATAAAAAAAAGAAGGGAATGTCCCTTCTTAACAACCACAGCAATTATTAAATCCGCCAGAACCGACGCTTAGAATAATAAGTAATAAGAAAATTACTAATATAACCGCAAACACAGCGCCAAAATTATGATTGTTATTTGAAGGATAGGCATAAGCATATCCGCCTGGATAGCCATAGTTGTTTCCGTA
>CAKPAV010000098.1 GCA_934133115.1 uncultured Bacilli bacterium | reverse complement strand
ATTTTTGGTGATGCATTAACAGAAAAAAATGTTCGTGAAATACGTCAAAAAGTTGGTATTGTCTTTCAAAATCCGGATAATCAATTTATTGGCGCAACAGTAAGAGACGATATTGCCTTTGGCTTAGAAAATCATTGTGTTCCTCATAAAGATATGGATAACATAATTGATGATTATGCTAAAAAAGTTGGAATGTATGAGTTTTTAGATAAAGAGCCAACAAGATTATCTGGAGGACAAAAACAACGTGTTGCTATTGCAGGTGTTTTAGCAATGAAACCAAATATTATTATATTTGATGAAGCAACTGCCATGCTTGATCCAAAAGGCAAGAAAGATATTCGTAATTATATTTTAGAATTAAAAAAAGAAAATCCAAATATAACAATTATTTCTATTACGCATGATATAGAAGAAGCATATAATTCAGATGAAGTAATTGTTTTAAATAGCGGAGAAGTATTATTACAAGGTAAGCCAAGTGAGGTTTTTGCTAATGAACAATTATTAGCAAATATTGATTTGGATTTGCCGTTTTTTATGAAAGTTAAAAACGCTTTAATTAGCGAAGGTGTGGATGTTAAAGATACACAAAACTTAGAAGAGTTGGTGAATAAATTATGTCAATAAGATTTGAACATGTATTTCATATTTATTCGCCAAAAACCCCACTAGAACAAATTGGTTTAAATGATATTAATGTCGATTTTTCTAATTATGATTTTGTGGCTTTAGTGGGCCAAACCGGATCAGGCAAATCAACATTAGTGCAACATATAACGGGGTTATTATTACCTAGCAAAGGAACAGTTTATGTCGGTGATTATCAAATCACGCCGCATAAGAAAAAGAATAAACATATTAAAGATATCAGAAAAGAAATTGGTTTAGTTTTTCAATTTTCAGAATATCAATTGTTTGAAGATACAGTTTTAAAAGATGTGGCTTTTGGGCCAAAAAACTTTGGTGTTGATGAAAAAGAAGCTCTTGATAGAGCACGCAAAGCAATTTTAGCAGTTGGACTAGATGAAAGTTATTTTGAACGTTCACCATTTGAACTTAGTGGTGGCGAAAAAAGACGTGTCGCTATTGCAGGTATAATTGCTATTAATCCAAGTGTATTAATATTAGATGAACCAACCGCAGGATTAGATCCACAAGGTTCTAAAGCTATGATGGAGTTATTTGAGAAAATCCATAGTCAAGGAACTAAGATTATTATGGTAACTCATGATATGGATTTGGTACTAGAATACGCAAGTCATGTTATAGTTTTAAAAGATGGTCAAATTGTTAAAGAAACTGATCCAGTTTCTTTGTTTTCTAGTAGTGATTATTTAGATTTGAGCTTAGATTATCCAAGTGTATTTGATTTAGCAACTAAATTAATTAATAAAGGAATGAATATTAATCTTAATAATATTAAAAATATTCCTACTTTGATAGAAGAAATAAAGAAAGCGGGTAATAAATATGAATAATATGACTATTGGCCGCTACATACCATACGATTCAAAAATTCATAAAATGGATCCAAGATTAAAAATACTAGCGCTTATCATTTTTATGGTAAGTATTTTCTTGCGCTTTCCTGGCAATGGAACAATGTATATGAATTTCATTATGTATGGAATTATTGCTATTATTATTTTTATTATTATGTGCATAGCTCATGTGAAATTATCGATGCTATTTAAGCAATTAAAATCATTATGGTTTATGATAATTGTTTTATTAATAATTAATCTCCTTCTCCCTAATAGCGGTGATTTTTTCTTGCTATTTGGAAAACTTAAAATTTATCATAAAGCATTATTTGATACGGCGTATATTTTTATTAGATTATTATTAATGCTTTCTTTAACAATGGTGTTAACGGCAACGACAACACCATTAGATTTAACATATGCTTTAGAATGGTATTTAACTCCGCTTCGTGTTGTTAAATGTCCAACACACGAAATAGCAATGACTATTTCCATTGCTTTACGCTTTATTCCAACTTTATTAGATGAAACGGATCGAATTATGAAAGCACAAGCGAGTCGAGGTGTCGATTTTCAAAATGGTAAATTAAAAGAAAAAGTACGTGCAATTATATCTTTAATTATTCCTTTACTTGTTTCCGCTTTTCAACGTAGTGAAGAATTAGCTAATGCTATGGAAGCTAGGGGCTATAATCCAGGTGCTAAAAGAACAAGATATCGTTTATTAAAGTGGCATCTTAATGACACAATTGCTATTATTCTTTTGGCAATTTTCTTTGCTGGTGTTTTATATGTTTCCATAAGTCATATCGACTTTGTAGTAATTATTTCAAGTTTAATAGGTGGTTAGAATTATGCGTATTAGATTAGACATGAGTTATGACGGACATAATTTTAAAGGGTTCCAAAGACAAGTAAATGAAAGAACAGTGCAACAAGAAATTGAGTGTGTTTTGTCTAAGATTTTTAATAGTGAAATTGTGATTACTGCTTCAGGAAGAACAGATGCGGGCGTACACGCTTTAAAACAAGTTGTTACCTTTACTCCTAATAAAGAAGTTAATGACTTGTCTTTGCTCCGTTATTCGCTTAATCGCATGTTACCTAATGATATTCATATTAACGCTATTAAGGAAGTTAATGATGATTTCCATCCGCGCTTTAGCGCTTATTCTAAAACATATAAGTATTTACTAAACATGGGAGAAGCTAACCCGTTTTATGAGAATTATCGCTATGAATTTAAAAGAAAATTAGATGTTCAAAAAATGGAAGAAGCAAAGAAATTATTTATAGGAGAACATAATTTTCATAATTTTACAACTAAAGAAGAAGATACAAAAGGTTTTATAAGAAATATATCATCTATTACTATTAATCAAGAAAAAGATGTTCTTACCATAATTCTTATTGGTAATGGCTTTATGCGTTATATGGTTCGTATGATTGTTGGTACTTTAATTATGATAGGGTTAGGAAAAGAAGATAAAAGTTTTATTATAAATAAATTAACTGATAATGAAAGAATGCCAGTAATTTATAAAGCACCGCCACAAGGATTATATCTTGTTGATGTTAAATATGATGGGAGTGATAATTAATGATACCATATTGTTATCATACGCATACTTACCGCTGCGGACACGCAGAAGGAGAAGATGAGGAATATGTTTTAGAAGCTATTGCGGCGGGAGTTAGAAAATTGGGTTTTTCTGATCACGTTATGTTACCTAATTTTTCTCAGCCTAATGTCCGTGGTGACTATAAAGAATTAGAAGGATATCTTTCTTCTATTAATTTTTTAAAAGAAAAATATAAAGAAAAAATTAAAATATATGTAGGATTTGAGGCGGAATATGATGAAACATTTGAGTCATATTATCGTTCTTTATTAGAACAACATAAAATTGAATATTTACTTCTAGGACAGCATTTTAGTTTCGCTAATGGAAGAATTATTGATTATTTTGGTCATGTTCATGAAAAAGAACAACTTATTAAATATAAGAATTTAGTAGTTAAGGCAATGAGTACAGGTTTGTTTTCTGTTCTTGTGCATCCTGATTTATATATGTCAGCGTATGAGAAATTTGATACAACCGCTAAAATGGTAGCGCATGAAATTTGTAAAGCCTCGCTTAAATATAATGTTCCTTTAGAAATTAATTTAGGTGGTATTAGACGTGGTATTGTAAAAGTCGGAGAAGAAAAAAGATACTTATATCCATATAAACCATTTTGGAAAATAGTAGCAAAATATGGATGTCGAGTAGTTATAGGTGTTGATGCTCATTCACCTAAAAATTTTACCACTAATGAATATAGTATTGCCTTAAGCTGGATTAGAGAATTAGGTTTAAAGCATGATCAAGATATCATAATTAATGAAAATAGAACTAAATTTGATGAAAAATTATAACTATTTAAAATTTTTTAGTGAAACATCATATTATAAGTGTTATAATTTTATCGGTATAAATCAACTAATTAAAAGGAGAGATGTTTATGGGAAGAGCACATGAAGTTCGTGCTGCATCAATGGCGGCAACTGCTGCAAAAAAATCTGCATTATGTATGAGAGCCTCTAAAGAAATTTATATGGCTGCTAAATCTGGAGTTCCTGATCCGGTTAATAACCTTGCATTAAAGGCTGCAATTGAAAAATACAAAGGACAAAATTTACCAAAAGATGTTATTACAAGAGCTATTGAAAAAGCAAAAGGCGGTTCTGGTGAATCTTATATTCAAGGAAGATTCGAAGGATTTGGTGCTGGTAATGTAGCAATCATTATCGATACTTTATCTGATAACGCGAATCGTGCTTATGTTGAAGTTAAGACCGCAGTTGGTAAAAAGGGTGGCCATTTAGGCACACCGGGTAGTGTTTCTTATAATTTTACAGAAACTGGTTTACTAGTATTTAAGTCAGATAAATCAGTTGAAGAAATCGAAGAATTACTTATTATGTCTGATGTTGATGTTACAGAAGTAACTAAAGATGAAGATGGATATGTAGAAGCACATGTTGCACCTACATCATTGAATGATGCTAAAAAAGTCTTAGGCGATGATGGTATTGCTGAATTTGAAAAAGCAGAAATCACTATGCTTCCAAACGATTTAGTAAAACCAACTCCAGAAGATTTACAAAAATTTAAAGATATGTTAGATCTTTTAGATGATTGTCAAGACGTTCAAGCAGTTTATCATAACTGTGATATGTTTGAAGACTAATATACGAGTGCTATTAGAAATAAGTCCACTTAGTATGGACTTTTTTTGCTTATTGAGCAAAAAAATTAAAAAAATAGTTGACAAGTTAAAAAAATATCTTTATACTTTGTACTACAAAGCAAAAATATTTAAATTGCTTTGTTGGTAATAGTAATTTAGACATCAAATATCTATTTGTTAAAGTCTAAAACTATTAGCATTCTAAAATTGCCCAAATGTTATTATTATATATTTCCTTTCCTGAAGACGGATGCAGCGCATTCGTTTTTTTGTACGCTTTTAATAAGTTGCAAAAGTAAAAACATACTCTATTGCAAAATAATAACAATTTGTCTATAATAATATTAGGAGGGATAGTATGAGTATGATTGACTTTACAAAATGTAAATTAAGCGGCAAAGCATATGGCGGATCTGAAAAAAAATTAGGAATAATATTTAATAATGAAAAATATATGCTTAAATTCCAAAAAAATACTCCATTTGGCTTTCGCTATAATACTGTTTCAGAATATATCGGCTCGCATGTTTATCAAATGTTAGGCTTTAATGTCCAATTGACTTACCTTGGAACATTTAAAAATGCTAATGTTGTTGCGTGTAAAGATTTTGTAATTGATAATTTTCAATTTGTTCCATTTAACGATATTGGTGAATCTACAATTGATATAGATAAAGAAAAATATCAGTATAGTTATGAAGATATTTTAGAATTACTTAATAATAATAAAAAACTCACAAATGTGGATGAGACTATTAGTTCCTTCTTTGAAATGTATATAGTTGATGCTTTATTAGGAAACTTTGATCGTCATGGCGCTAATTGGGGATTCTTAAAAAAAGATAATAAATATTCTTTGGCTCCTGTTTTTGATAATGGCTCATGTCTATTTCCTAATTTGACTAATGAGGATGAAATGAAAATGATTATGAAAGATGAAAAAGAAATTAATAATAGAGTATATAAATTTCCGACATTTCAAATAAAACTTAATGGAAATAAAAGTTCATATTTTGAAGTTATTTCATCAATAGAATTTAAAGAAATTAATGCTGCTTTAATAAAAATATATCCTCTAATAAACTTAGAAAAAATATTTAATCTTATAGATGAAATAGAATGTATAAGTGAAACACATAAGCAATTTTATAAATTGATGTTACAAAATAGATATGAAAAAATTCTTAAATATTCATATGAAAAATTATTGGGTGAAAATAAATGAAAACATATAAATCAAAAGGAATTATAAGCTTAAAGGGACCTTTCAATATAGTTTATAAGTTATGTGAAATTGAATATATTCTTTATGAAGATGAAACGTTTGAGTATGATTATACTCCAAATTATTACGTTATGTCTTTAATGACATCAAATTATTTTCAAGGTATTCCTGGACTTAATTTAGATTTAAAAAAAGAAAAGTACGTTAGGAAAAACATGACACCTGTTTTTATTAGTGAAAGAGTTCCATCGCCTAATCGAGAAGATTATTTTGAATTATTAGAAAAAGTAAATATGGATTATATGGATCCCATTCAATACCTTATTAGATGTAAAGAACAATATTCTGGTGATAATTTATTTATCTTACCTTATGAAGATAAAAAAGTAATATCATTTGATAATTATACAAATAATGAATCTAATGCCGCATTTATAAAAGATATTTTAAAAAATATTTGCTTAGGAAATGATGTTACTTTTAACGGGCAATTAATAGATGATTCTAATCGAAAAAGTTTTCATGATGTACTTTTGGGATTATATTCTAGATCATATGAAGCCAATAAAGAAAAGCAAGTAGAAGGAATTAAAAAAGCTAGGGAATTAGGATATTATAAAGGGAGAAAACCAAT
>CAKPAV010000097.1 GCA_934133115.1 uncultured Bacilli bacterium | reverse complement strand
TTTAAATGCTGGATTATGAATTGTCAAAACAAATTTTGCTTTATTTAATGGTGAACCATAGTCGTCTTTAATTAATAAAGGCAACATACCTGGATGCCAGTCATGAACATGAATTACATCTGGAATTAAATTAATCATTTCCATAAGTTTTTTACTTGCTAAAGTAAAACAAGCAAAACGTTCGATATCATCATCATAGCCATAAACATTGTCACGATTAAAATATTGATCATTTTTAATTAAAAAATATCTAATTCCGTCGATTAAAGTTTTATAAACTACACAATATTGTTTACGCCAAGACATATATACTTCAAATGAGCATACTTTTACTGGGCGTTTTGTTAATTTAGCATTAACTTGCTTATAAAAAGGCATAATAATCGAAACATTGTTTTTTCTAGATTTAACTAATTCTTTAGATAACGAATAAACAACATCTGCAAGTCCGCCAGTTTTAACTAAGGGATTAGATTCACCAGTAACCATTACTATTTTCATATTAAACATTAGCTCCTTGTTTAATAAATACTGGGTTATCAGCATCACCAATTAATTCTTTAACATGAATAATTTTAGCGTATTTATCAACGATAACATTTTCTAAATGACAATCTTCGGAAATTACGCAATCAGTAAGAATAATACAATTATTAATTACTGCGCCTTCTTTAACAATAACCTTACGGGATAAAATAGAATTTTCCACTTTGCCATCAATAATTGCGCCATTTGAAATAAATGAATTCTTCACTTCTGCATTATTAAGATATTTGGTTGGTGGAGTATCATTTGTTACTGTGAATATTGGCCAATTATTTAAGAATAATCCTTGACGTTTTTTATAATCTAAAAGTTCAAGAGAATATTGCATATAATGAGTTAAACTATCAAAGCAACGAACATATCCTTTATGTTCATAGCCATAAACTAATTCACTCTTTAAGGAATAAGCAATTAAATCTCTTAAATTATATAAAGCTGAAATTTGGCTAGTTTTATAAATTAATTCTTTAAATTTTTTCATACTTATAACATAAGTTTCAAGCGAAATATTAACTTTATCTTTTGTACAATTATTCTTCTTTAAGCTTGTAATAGTATTACCTTCTAAACTCACTACATCACAATTTTCAAAATGTGTCTTAGCATTATCAACTTTTTGATAAACAACTGTTATATTAGCCCCGTTTTCAATATGTTTTTTAATTACTTCATTATAATCAATTGCCATAACAAAATGTACAGGAGCAATAACAACATAATCTGCGTTTACTTTATGCAATAACCAGTCATTTTCTTTAATGTTATTAACATCATGATTATATAATGGGTTCTTTGCTTCATTTTCATTATATAAAATGGTATTAATACCTAATTTAGTATTAATATTCCATACATTAGCGTTACCTAAATGCTTTACTAAAGAACGTTGATGTTCTTTAACTAAAATACCAACCATATCAATTCCCGAATTGGTAAAATTAGATAAAGTAAAGTCAATAAAAGCATATCTTCCTAAAAATGGTGTAGATGCAATAGAACGGCTTTCTGTTAGTTCTCCTAAAGACGGAGAATGATGTAAATTACAATAACCTAATACTTTATACATAACTTGCCTCCTATTTTTTAATTAGTACAATTTCTTTTTCATCTTTATTAATAATTGTACCTTTTTCAATTACTTCGTGATCACCAATAATGGCTTTATATACTTCAGCGCCTTCTTTAATTATTGCGCCAGGCATAACAACACAATCACGAACAACTGCACCTTCTTCAATTAAAGCTTCATTAGAGATAATACTATGTTCAACATGTCCTAAAACAACTGATCCCTGATTCAATAATGAATTTTTAACAATTGCTTTTTTACCAACATATTGCGGAACTGATTTAGTATCTTCTGAGAATATTTTCATTTCTTCCGAAGCGTTATATAAATCAACATCATTATTATCATCTAATAAATCCATATTTGCTTGCCATAATGATTCAATTGTACCAACATCTTTCCAATAACCATTAAAGCGATAAGCAAATACACGCTTATTTTTATTAATTAAATATGGAATAATATTTTTACCAAAGTCATGATCAGATTCATCATTTTTCATATCTTTAATTAAGGCACTGCGAAGAACATCATAAGTAAAAATATAAATACCCATTGATGCTAAAGTTGATTTTGGATTTTTTGGTTTTTCTTCAAATTCATAAATCGACATATCATCATTAACGTTCATAATACCAAAACGTGATGCTTCTTTTAAAGAAACATTTAATACCGCAATGGTGGCATCGGCTTTATTTTTAATATGATCAGTTAACATTTGATGATAATTCATCTTATAAATGTGGTCCCCCGATAAAATTAAAACATATTTTGGACTAACAGAATCCAAGAAATCAATGTTTTGCGCAATTGCATCAGCAGTCCCACGATACCAATTTGCGCCTTCTTCTGTTTGACGAGGTGGCAATATGGATGCTAATGATCTTACACCATCTAACCCCCATTTTTCTCCATTACCAATATAATTGTTAAGCGCAACTGATTCATACTGTGTTAAGACACCAACAGTGTCAATCCCAGAATTTGCGCAGTTGGACAAAGGAAAATCAATAATACGATATCTTCCACCATAATACACAGCTGGTTTAGCAACCTTTTTTGTTAAAGCTTCTAGACGTGTTCCCTTTCCACCGGCAAGAATCATTGCTACGATTTGTTTTGCCATACTTACCATTCCTCCCTATTAGTTTTTATAAGTAATGTCATATTTTCTATATAGTTTTGCAATTTCTTTAATGCTTCAATTTGAGCATCAATAATTGCTATACCTTCTTTGTTAAAAAGCGATTTTTCAATATTAAGTTTCCATCCATCTATAAATATAAATAAATTATCATCGAAGAGTGTTAATGTTAACGCCGAGCGGACAAATGTACCAAACTCAATTAATTGTTCTACCATACCTTTCTCAATATAATTATAAATCTTATTGCCTATGGTTGTATAGATAGCAAATCCATTATTCGTTGTATTTCCATCGCTTGTTCCAAATCCATATTGTTTTAATGAATTGTCCTCATAAGATAACTCACCTTTACGATTATCATTACGAATAATAATCATACCCTTAATAATAAAAGCTATTTTTGTTTTTATTAATACTCCTGGATTGTGATTTCCATAATAAACTTGATAAATATCAAAATAGGCTGTTGAACTAGTTTGCGTTAATCCGTTTTTAATTAGTAAATTATTAATTCCAACGTATTGTTCAATAATACTCTTCTCAACATCATTGAAAGGCATTTTATTTTCAAATAACGCTAAACCATCAAGCATTGCTTCTTCTTTTAATAATTTAGTATAAAAAGTTTGATATTCTTTATTTAGTTTGTGTTTTTTTATTAAAACTACAACAATAGATGATAAAATCGCCACTAGTATAGTTATTAATATAGAGGCAAGAAATGAAGCGCTATCGGTAACAATTTTTATATATTTATTAATAAAAAGATAAAATAATGCATATATAGCAGCCACGATAATGAAATTTAATAAAACAGTAAAAATCAATTTTAAGACACTTAAAATCTTTTTTGACCTTATTTTTTTACTAGCGTAACTTAGCTCCATATTAATCCTTTCAAAAACGCAAAATAGACCAGCGATTATTCTGGTCTATTAACCTTATAATTTAATCTTATTTTTTGTATCGAGGGATACTTTATCTTCTTCCGCATAAAGACGAACTCTAGAGGTATTCTTATCATGCAATACAACTAATGTTTCATCTACCAATTCAGAAATATCTGCAATCTTATCGGATGGTGCTGATAAAATAGCTTGCAAACCAAATTTTCTTAATAAGCGTACTGATTCTGAAATACGCTTACGGTCCATCTTAGAGAACGCTTCATCAAAGATAATTAACCTTGTGGTATTACCAAGTTCACCTTCATCATTAACACGGTATAATTGAGCAAATGAGGCAAGGACCGCAATGTAGAATGGCGTTTGAGTTTCACCACCGGATTTTTTCTTCATCATGCGTGATAAACGTTGTTCTTGTCCTTCTTTATTTGTAACAATTAAATCGAAATCTAAGTAAGAACGATAATCTGTGAACTTAGCCACATTCGCAGCAAGTGCAGCTGTACGATCCCCACTAGTACCAACATCGACAATTTGACGGAATAAATCATTCATTACTTCAGAATATTTTTCAATAAATGCTGATTCATCTTCACCAACTTGAAGTAATAAGTCATCTTTAATCATATCGTAGTAACGATGGTAAAGTTGGCTTGGTCGACATGTAAAGCGATATGTATCATTACCAAATACCGATTGTGATAAAGCTTGATTTAAGTCATCGATTTGAATTTCTACACCTTCAATTGCAGAACGAAGTCGCGAAATAAAATCATCTTTAAACTGTTTAGTAGCTTTGTTATAAGCATCAGTAATTGCTTCACGATATTGTGGCAATTTAACATCGCGCATATCCACTAATTCCTTATCATATGCATCATTATCAGTTTGATTAGTATCATATGACAAGTGATAATCTTTAACATACTCACGACGTAATTTTGTTACATTGCTAAAGAATGTTTGAGATTTGTATTGTGCTTGAGAATATTTAGTGTTGTATTCAGTAATAATATCAACTGGTGTTCTATTTTCAACAAGCATTTGGTTAAATAAAGGTTCAGCTTCTTCTGCAACAACAAATGGATCGTAGTTGTTATCCAAGTGATCTTGACGATCTTTTAAGTGCTTTTTAGTTTCTGGAATTTTTTCTTCACGATATGTCTTGATTTGAGTATTTAAACGACCTTTTTCTTCAAATAAAGTGGTTTTTTCATTTTCTAAATCTTTAATATCATCTTCAACATCCTTAATACGACGGTCAAAACTTTCAATTTGGGTAATGTCATGTTTAGATAATTCATCATCTAAATAAGCAATAGTTTGACGAATACCATCAATTTGACAAATTCCTTCAATTAAAGAAATTGTCGTATTAATTTCATTACTATTAATGATTTCTAATGTTGAAGCTTCTGCAATATCACGGTGGACATCTCTTAAAACACTAACAAGTTTATTGTTGCGATCAATTTCAGCACGTTTAAGAGCTATTTGTGCCTCTCCAACGCTTCTTCCAATATAAGTGGCAGCATATAAGCGAGGGTTTATTTTTCCCATGGCAAAATTACGATATATATCACATTCTGGTGTAATACCATTTAATGATTCACGAGCTTCTTGTGGACTACGGCATTTTTTCAAACGTCCAATAAGGAAATTCGTATAACTTCTTGCCCCATCATGCTCAGTGGCAATTTCTTCTGCTAGAGAGCCTTTTTCACAAATATAATTACGTTCAATAATCTTTTCTTGGTCGACTAAAGTAGTGCCATAGAAATGGTTTCTAGCAAGCAATTCGCGTAAAATCTCATAAGCCTCTAAATAATATTGATTTTCAACAAATAAGTTGAACTTTTGATTATATAAATATCCTTCAATAGCATTAACCCATTTTGGAGATTTTATATCGATTAAATCGGCAAATAATGAAACAGTAATTGGCTTATTGTGACGTTCTGTTAATATACGTTGTAACTCATTTTTAATTAATGTTAAATTATGATCATATGACTTTCCGCCATTGCGCATTTCAACTTCTTGTTGACGTAAATTAGCAGTTTCTTTATCATAATTTGTAATAGTACGTCCCAAAGAAACTTGTAAAGCCGACACTAATTGTTTGAATGTTGCTAATGAATCACGCCACTCTTTTAATGTTTCTACTGATAACATTTCAATATTTTGTAATTCATTATCTTTAAGATTAGTGGATGTTTCTACAACTCTTGTCGCAGCGGCTAATAAATCACTAAATTCATAGCCATGATCATCACCAATTAATTCATCTTGGAAGTTAGATAACTTTTCTACAATTTTAGAAGCAACATTAATAAACGATGTAGCATATTGTTCTAAGTTATTTTTAACAATCTCTGCTTGTCTATTTAAATTAGCAAGTTTTTCAACTTCTTCTTTTCTTTGTTCGCGTAATTCATCAGTTAAACGATATGTATCGTTACTTGCTTTGTCTTGAATTAAGTGTGTCTTACGACGATTTAATTCTGCGATGTTCACGTCAATATCAGATAATTCAGTTTCAATTTCTAAAAGTCTCTTTTGTGCTTTTTCAATTGATGCTTCATAAGATTTTAAACGTTCTACCTCAACTTGAAGTTCGGCTTTTTCAACAATATAGCCATAAACACTCATATTGCGGAAGCTTGTTTTATAAGCTTGATAGGATTGAGCAATTTCATTTAAACGGTCAACACGTAAACCCATAATCGCAGCTTCATTTTCCAAACGTTTATATTGCAAAATATTTTCTTGCATTGAATCAATATTGATATTAGCTTGAGCATCACAAACATATTCAGTAATAAATGTAGTAATATCGGTAATTGGAGTAAATGATACTGCTTTTTTGAAAAGTGAAAAATATTTGTCTTTAATATTTCCAAATTTTTTCTTTA
>CAKPAV010000096.1 GCA_934133115.1 uncultured Bacilli bacterium | reverse complement strand
GCGCATGATCTTTCAATAAAAGGATAATCTTTTATAGTTAATTTCCTATCGAATACATATTTTTTATAAATTTCTTCTTTTTTAGCTTCTTCCATTAATTGTTTACATTTTTCAATTTCTGAATCTACATTTTTATATTCTTTAACAGCAACAAAAAATTCTATTGCTTTAGAATATTTTTTAGATTTCATTAATTCCATAGCAAAATCATATTTAAAGCCATATTTTAATTCTTTACATTCATTTATTTGCTCTTTTGAATCTTTAAAATCCAATATAAGTGTAAATAAATCTATGGCAATATCGTACTTTTTTTCATCTTTTAAGCGTATTGCATTATCGTATATGCTTGTTAATCTTTTATTAGTAATATTAGTTTTAATAGATTCATTAATTGAATTTAGTTTCTCTTTTTCTAATTCGTTACCATATTCATAAGCTTTTTTGTAATTATAATAAGTATCGATAGGTTTATCATACTTTTTTAGTTGATTAATAGAACTAAGTTTTAATTCCACTAATAGCTTATATAAATACGCTTTTGAATTAGTAGGATCAGTATCAAGAAAACGCTCCAACACTTCATCAGCCTTATCGTAAAGTCCATCAGCAAGCAATATTTCTACTCTTTTAAATTGTGAAGGAATAATTGTGTTTTCTTTATCGACATTATTGATTATATTTTGTGAATTTTCTTTGTTTTCCATTTTCTACACCCCACATATAATAACTATAAAAAACAACTATAATCTTACTCTTAAGCATTTTAATATTTTTTAGTAATTAATGCAATTATGTCTTGTCTATTTTAGGCCTTTTTTCTTTTTATATTTTAAGTAACCTAGAAAGCCAATAATTAATATTGCGGCTCCAGATGAAATACCAATAACAATTTTTATCATGTTTTTATTTTCATTTTTATGTTCTGGAGTTAATGGTGAATCATCATCTATTTCAGTGTTTTTTTCATGAATTAATATAACATCAAATTCTGTTTGTACATAATTATCTTTATCTTCTCCAATATATCTAATCTTTGCTTTATTTAAATTATCAACTTTTAAATTTTCATTAACCCAAGCATAATTATCCTTTAAAGTAATTTCCTTTAAATAAGTAATATCTTTACTAACATTAACCGAAGTTATTACATTTTCTAATGTGGCTTTATTTATTTGATAATAAATTTTTCTTTCACCACTAAAATTATTAATTCCTTTAATTAATGCATAGGCACTACCAGCATTAACATTATCGTGATAAGAAATTGAATAATCATTAGTTTCAGTTAGTTTTAATGAATTATAAGACAACTCAACTAAAGGTTCTTTTGCGGTTTTATCATAAATAAATTCATTATTATTAAGGCTATAATTAATATCATCGCTATCAATTGATTTATGGTTAATGTTAAACGTAAATTCTTTTTGTCCTTCATAAAGTGAAGAAGTAATTATTCCTTTAGCAGTCCCAGCATTAATGTTATTAGAGTATGTAACTTCATAATCAGTTATTTGTTTGTTATTTAATTTAACAACAATTTCTGGCTTTATTTCCTTACCTGTATAAATATAATCATTTACTTCAATATTGGCATTGTCTAAACTTTCTTTTTCTTGATGATTATTTTCACTAGTAAATGCTTTAATTCGAGGAGTGTAATTACTTACTTTATTCCAATAAGAAGAATATCTAAATGATAATGGACTTACATTTTGCCCTATCCGAATAAAAGAATTGCCGTTTACTTCTACAATAACACTATAATATGTTCCTAGTGTTAGTTTTACTGGCTCATCAATATAAATTGTACGATAGCCAGGAAAATCAAGTATTTGTTCTTTTTCATAAACTAATGTTCCGTTTGTTGGATTGCTAGTATCACTAATATTAGTATAAATTTTAATCTTACAATTAGTGTTAAATCCGCTTAATCCAATATTTACTGCTTTTAGTACCTGATTTGATTTTTTAACCTCAAATATATTGGCGGCATTTTTAACAGCATATAACGAACTAATAGAATCATCAAGTGAGTTATCATAAAAATAATTGTAGTCAAAGGCATCACTTTTTTTATACTTAAAAGCATAAACTTGTGAAGAGTCCGAATCATAAGAAAGGTAAAAATATGGTAAAGATGAATAACTATTCTTTACTAACCATCCTCCATTTTGACTTGCTCCGCCTGGAAAAAATGATGAACTAGCAATATTATCATCCCAACCAATTAATGTACAAGCATGAGCAACACCATTTGTACTAGTTTCATTTTTAGGATTATAATAATATGTTTCTCTAGCATTATAATAAGAAAATGTCACAGCGCCATAATCTAATATCGCTTGTTTTATTGCATTAATTTTTTCTTCTTTTGTATATGATGAATTAGAAATTTCAAGAGTGTCAGTTAACTTGAATTTTGAATTATAAAACGGATTTGCTTTATATGATATATTTTCTTCTACTGGACCATACCATTCTGATAATAAGCTAGCAACAATTCCGACATTACCAAAAGCTTTCAAAAAATCAGCATCACTTTGTTCGCCTTTAAAATTTCCTAATAAATCTTCTTCTCGATTATAACGATGATACGCTATCGAGGTAGGATTTAAAGAAACACTATCTGCTAAACCATCTTTTAATATTGATGCTTCCGAGGCATTCATCGCTGAATATGCCCAGCACAAATTAGTATTTCCTTGATCTTTTAGTTTGCTTTCATAGCCAGCATTTCTTGCATCATATTGTGTTGGTAATGTTGTTAATACAAACATTGCCATTAATAATTTAAAATTCACTATCATAAATCAATCATTTTACCATTTCTAATAATTTTTTATCTTGATTTTCAATATATTTATTGAAATCGTTTTTTATAATTTTATTACATTTTTTAAATATAAAAGAATCTTTTTTTACTATATCTAAAGGTATTGAAATCGGAGTATCATCAAATGGAGTTACTAAATACATCAAAGCTCCAACAATTGATGATATTATGTTCGTTGGTATTTCTTTATAATCACCAAGAACATATGATTTAACAATTTTTAAAAGCACTGGAATGTCTTTAAATTCTTTTTGCTTCGGTAATGCATTTGCTACTTTTTGTGATTTTTTTAATAATTTATCAACTTGATCCTTAGATTCAATTAACGCTATTGCATCTTTTTTATTATTTTCATATTGTAATAGCATCTCTTTCTTTTCTTTATTTGTTAGCTTAATTACTTCTACTTTTGGCTTTCTTTTAAACATAAGCGCCCAATTCTTTTTGGTGTTTTTTATTCTTTCTTTATCTTGCTTTTCTTTAAGTTCGATTCTATTTTGTTCAATAGCTTGAGCAACTTTTTCTTCATCATCAGTAAAATAGTTTTCTTTTGACTTCTTACCAGCAATAACATCTAATGTATTAGATAAAAAATGCGTATTTAAATATTTAGTATCTAGTTGCAAACCAATTGAAAGCATTTCAACATATTTACTAACTAAACTTAACACGATATCAGATATTACTTGAAAGCATAAAATAATAGCCATAAAAATAGTGGAAAATTTAAGTGATAAATTCTCACTTGTCGTTACTAATTCATAAATTGATACGGCTATAATTATTAGTTTGAGCAAATACATAATAGATTTAATTACATATTTACTATATTTAAATTTCTTTTTTCTTATTGCTTTTAATTTTCTAGGTAAGTTTGTTTCACCATTAAATAGAATAGAAATAATAAAAATAGCGATTGTACAAATACATAAAATTGCATAAATAACAAGATACAAAGGTTTATTTATATTTTTGATTACTAAAAATATTGACCAAACAGCGAATAAACTTTGGCTAACATAAAAAACAATCTTTGATACTTTCTTAATGCTTTTAATAATCATATCAATAGCGGATCTTGTATTAGCAAATGAAAAATTTAATCCTCGCATAATTTTCTCCTAGTGGTATTTTAACACATTTACGGGAATATAAAGAATTAAATTATTAATTAAATAATTTACCAAGAAAAACTATAACTATCAGAATGCTCTTTTGTAGTTAAACTTACTTTATATTTTCCTTTATTTAAATTTACTGTAAATGAAAAGTCACTATCAATATTTCCTTCATAAAATGATGTAAAGTTATCATAAACTTTTACATTTAAAGTTCCTTTTGAAGTAGTAATATTAACTTTAACTTCTTTATCTTCATTGATATTTATTTTGTAATTTCTTGTTTCTTAAAAATAGCTATATTTTGTCGAGAATAATGTGGCATTTTGTTGTTCAATACAATTTATAACCACATATGTAGTTGATGTACATCCAATTAACAAGCAAGATACGAATATCGCTAATAATTTCTTCATAGTAAATTTCCCCTAAATTTATAATAATTACTTTTTTTCAATTTGTTATTGAAACAATTAATACTACATTCGATTTTTTTCAAAGTCTTTGATTTTTTTCGACTGTATTAATTGTTGTTTATACAATTTCAACGATGTTTGTACCACTTATTACCATGCTACATGCATTCAATTAGAAAATAACAAAGACATTTATTTATTCTATTTAAATCCCCAAAATTATTTTTCGCCCTATTTGAGCAAAATTTTGGGGGACATTTCATTAATCTTGGCGCGCCCAATAAGATTTGAACTCATGACACTCAGATTCGAAGTCTGATGCTCTATCCAGCTGAGCTATGGGCGCATACTTAAAGTATAACTTTTTGCTTTATTTTTGCAATATAAAAACCTAGATTTTATAAATAATTGCTATTTATTTTAATCTAGGTCATTAAGTTACTTATTGTTATAAATTGCTAAGAATATCAAGGAGATTCCAATTAATATAGCGCCTACAATTATTAAATACCAAAAATCGATTTTTTTATCTTCTTGGGCTTTTTTATAATCATAAAACGTCTTATATTTTCTATTGGTAGGATCTTTTCTAAAAAGATTAAAAAATTGCATAACTCCATACGCTAACATATCAAATGTCCCACCATTCGTGGCAATAACTAATACACCAAAACAGGCAATTAGAACACCCGGAACAAAGAATGCATCGGTAAGTATATGAAATGTATCTTTAACACTTGCACTATGGAAAATATCTTTTAAAACCATAATAACGAAAGCTAGTAATATACCAAGAGTAAATGTTACAAGATATTTAGCAATTTTACTTTTCATTTTTGATCAAATCCTTTTCTTTAATCTCATTTTGATAACGGACAAATTCTTCATTGTTACATGAAATAAAATGTCCAGGTAATATTTCTTTTAGCGTAGGTTTTTCTTTTGAATAATCATGAGCGGCTAGAGGATTATAAGTAATTCTCTTTCTAAGATTTTCATATTTTGGATCCGGAAGTGGAATTGCAGATAATAATGATTTTGTATAAGGATGTAAAGGATGAGCAAATAATTCATCCGAGCTAGCAAGTTCAACAATTTTTCCAAAATACATAACTGCAATACGATCTGAGAAATATTTTACCACCGATAAGTCATGAGCAATAAATAATATAGTCAATCCCATTTTATCACGAAGTTCATTAAGAAGATTAATTACTTGTGCTTGAATAGAAACATCAAGGGCAGATATTGGTTCATCAGCAATAATTAATTCTGGATTCAATATGATTGCACGTGCAATACCAATTCTTTGCCTTTGTCCACCAGAGAATTCATGTGGATATCTAGAAGCATGTTCAGGAACTAATCCAACTAATTTTAACACCTTATAAACTTGTTCATCAATATACTTTTTATCTTTAATACCACGGATTACTAATCCTTCGGCGATAATATCATGAACTGTCATACGAGGATCTAAAGAAGCAATTGGATCTTGGAAAATCATTTGCATTTTATTCATAATGCGATCTTTACTTGCTAGTTTAAGTTCGTCATTATATTTTTTCATAAATTCTTTTTTATTTAATATTGCTTTTGATTTTTCTTCTTCACTATTTGCGTTTTCTATTGCTAAATCCAATTGTTTTATTTCAGGAGCGTATTTTTCACGTACTTTATTCATTTCAAACTCCGCAAATTTTTTATTGCAGTTTTGATGATCATCACGCGCCGATTTAATTTGTTTAGTATTTTCTTCTACTATTTTTAACATTTCGTCTAACGCCACTGATTTTGCTGTTTCAAATTCTTCTTTACTTAATTTTTGATCTTCGCCATTTTTTACTTTTTCTTTATAAGTAGCGGTTAATTTCTTAACTTTATCTTTATAAGCTAACTTAGCATCTTTAATTGCTTGTTTATAAGGACGAGTGCCCGCTGCGATCCTTTCTCCATCAAAATAAATAGAACCACCAGTAATATCATATAAGCGAATAATTGATCTTCCAGTTGTGGTTTTGCCACATCCAGACTCACCAACAAGGCCTAATACTTCGCCTTTATATATTTCAAAACTAACATCATCAACTGCTTTTAAAGTGTTTTTGCCCATTTTAAAATATTGTTCAAGATGTTCAACTTTTAATAATACTTTCCTTTCTTCGCTCATATTAATCTCTCCCTACTTTTTTCATTCTTTTAATACGATCTAATATAATTTTTGGTGGCTTAACTTTTGGCGCATTTGGATGTAATAACCAAGTGGCAGCATAATGTGTATCACTTACTTTGAATAGAGGGGGTTGTTATTCAAAATCAATTTCAATCGCATATTT
>CAKPAV010000095.1 GCA_934133115.1 uncultured Bacilli bacterium | reverse complement strand
ATAATAAATATGTTAAAACTACTAAAGAGACAAAACTATATATTAACTCGGACAACAGTTATATAGAATATGGAATAATTGGTAGTAATGTAGAAATTGAACTTAATAATGTTGATATTACATATAAAACAGAGTATTTTCCTATAAATGGAATGGATTGCTATGTATATTATAAAGATGTCGAAAAAATAGAGGAACTTTCTAAAAAATCTAATTCATATAAAAAATATGTTCCTTTTAATGAAAATGTTATAACTAATGAGCATACATCACTTTATGATGATAACGGATTGGTATATAAAATAAACAAAGGAGTAAATCTTCCAATTATTATAAAAGATAGTGATAAATACTACGTTGAATTTAATAATAAATTATTATATATAAATAAGGAAGATTCAAGTACTGTAAAAAATAAAAATACAACTGCTCAAATAAGAAATAATATAAGAACACTTACATATCATTTTATATATAAAAAAGGTGATTATTGTGTGGATCCTTCTGTATGTACTTTATATGAAACCTTTGATAGTCAAATGAAGTATTTAAGTGATAATGATTACTTTACAATGACGATGGAAGATTTAGAATTATTTTTAGATGGTAAGATACAAATTCCTAAAAAAAGCATTGTAATAACATTAGACGATGGAGCTTTTGTAAAAAATGCTGTGGAAATTGTCGAAAAGAACAAGGTGAATGCCACTATGTTTATTATTACTAGTATATATGATGTTAGTAATATTAAATCAGAATATATGAATTTTCAGTCACATACAGATAATTTACATAACAATTATAAATGTAAAGGTGGAAATCAGGGTGGACAACTTTTGTGTGAAAAAGAAAGTGTTATACTTGAAGATTTAAAAACAAGTCAAAAAAAATTAGGTGGTTCCTTTGCGCTTGCTTATCCATTCTTTGACTTTAATGAAAGAGCTATAAAAATATTAAAACAAGCAGGATTTAGACTTGCTTTTGTTGGACAATATGACACAAATGGATATTCAACTCAAAAAACAAATAAAATGAAGATAAGAAGAAAAACTATGTATGGAACAATTAATATGACCACTTTTGTAAATTATTTAACTTAACTCTTTACCTTTTTTAAATAAAAATTTATACTTAAGTTAGTAGGAGGTATATGATATGTATTCTAAAGAAATCGAAGAAATGTGTGTTGTAAAAAATGGTGTTAATCATGGTCCAGCTCCTATACCAGAAGAAGGTAAGTGGGTTAGAGCTAAAGAAATTAAAGATATTTCAGGTTTGACGCATGGAGTGGGTTGGTGTGCTCCACAACAAGGTGCGTGTAAATTAACTTTAAATATAAAAGATGGTATTATACAAGAAGCACTTATAGAAACAACAGGATGTAGTGGTATGACTCACTCTGCTGCAATGGCTGGCGAAATACTAGTTGGTAAAACTTTATTAGAAGCATTAAATACTGATTTAGTTTGTGATGCAATTAACACTGCTATGAGAGAGTTGTTCTTACAAATTGTTTATGGTAGAAGTCAGTCTGCTTTTTCTGAAGGAGGTCTTCCGATTGGAGCTGGGCTTGAAGATTTAGGAAAAGGAAGCAGAAGTCAGGTAGGAACAATATATTCAACAGTTGCAAAAGGGCCTAGATATCTAGAACTTGCAGAGGGATATGTTGTAGAAATGGGATTGGATTCTGATGATCAAATTATTGGCTATAAATATGTTAATATAGGAAAAATGATGCAATATATTAAACAGGGTATTAATGCTGATGAAGCTATAGAAAAAGCAAGTGGTATATATGGTAGATTTAATGAGGCGGTCAAAAAAATTGATCCAAGAGAAAATTAGGAGGTTTGATTATGGAACTATTTGAAGGATATGAAAGAAGAATAAATCAGATTAAACCTATAATGGATAAATATGGAATTAAGGATTTTGAAGATGCTAGAGCACTTTGTACTAATAATGGATTTGATCCATATGAAATAGTTAAACAAATTCAACCAATTTGCTTTGAAAATGCATGTTGGGCATACACTTTAGGTGCTGCTATTGCAATAAAAAAGGGTATAACTAAGGCAAGTGATGTTGCAAAATGTATTGGTGAAGGATTACAAGCCTTTTGTATACCTGGTTCTGTTGCAGATGAGAGAAAAGTTGGCTTAGGACATGGAAATTTAGCATCTATGTTACTTTCTGAGGATACAAAGTGTTTTGCTTTTTTAGCAGGGCATGAGTCTTTTGCGGCAGCAGAAGGTGCAATAGGTATTGCAAAGAGTGCAAATAAGGTTAGAAAAGAACCATTAAGAGTTATTCTAAATGGTCTTGGAAAGGATGCAGCACAAATAATATCAAGAATTAATGGTTTTACTTATGTAAAAACAGATTTTGATTTTGAAACTGGAAAGGTTAAGGTTTTAGAAGAAATATCTTATTCTGACGGTGAAAGAGGAAAAGTAAAATGCTATGGAGCTAATGATGTTAGAGAAGGTGTGGCAATAATGCATCTTGAGGGTGTTGATGTGTCTATAACTGGTAACTCAACTAATCCTACAAGATTTCAACATCCAGTAGCTGGTACTTATAAGAAAGAATGCATAGAGCGTGGTAAAAAATATTTTTCAGTAGCATCTGGTGGTGGAACTGGAAGAACATTACATCCAGATAATATGGCTGCGGGGCCGGCTTCTTATGGTATGACTGATACAATGGGAAGAATGCATAGTGATGCTCAATTTGCTGGTTCATCATCTGTTCCAGCGCATGTAGAAATGATGGGACTTATTGGAATGGGCAATAATCCTATGGTTGGTGCAAGTGTTGCTGTTTCAGTGGCAGTTGAAAAAGCATTTAATAAATAATATCCTTATTTTGCTCCTATTCAAAGAGTGGAAGATTTTTTAAATAACAAAAAAACTATAAAATTAGGGAAAGTAAAACCAACTTATACTCCAGGAACATATTTTACTAATTTAGATTCGATGTTGCCTGATTTTGTCAGCGAATCGTTAAAGTTAGGCTTACCAATGTTAGCTAAAAAATATCCGTTTTTTAAAGATTATGATGCAATAATGACAGGAATTGAAACACGTTCATCAAGTCCACTTAAAATGCCTAGAAATGAATTTGGTGAGTCAAACATTAAAGGTGTTTATCCTTGTGGAGAAGGAGCGTCATATGCTGGAGGCATTATGTCCGCGGCTATTGATGGCTTAAGAATTGGTGAGTTTATTAAAAATAAATATAATTCTTAATTTAAGGAGGTCTAAAAAGTGCGATTAAAATATATACTTTATTTTATAAAAAACGCTTGGTTTGTTTTTCTTTATAAATGCTTTCATAAAGTCAAAAGTTGCAAACGTTTTGTCGGTAAAAAGAATATAACTCTTGAATATAGTGATAAAGTGTTATTCGATATAATAATGAGTAATAAGCCATTTATGGCAGTAAGATATGGTGCTGTTGAATTATCTTGTATCAATAATGGTGAAAAAATTAATTTAGGATTTAAAAAAGATTTTAAAAAATCTGTTAAATATTCAATGAAAAATAATGCAGGGTTCTTTCCAAGTGAAGATTGCTATTTGAATCAATATAACGAGTTGATGGATATAGTAATGAAAGATACTGATGTTTTAGGAATATCTGGAATACACATGGAAGATTATTTTTATAAAAAACAATGCAAAAATGCTACAACTATTCAATATTTTGCTTTTGAACCAATTAATAAATTATGGTTAAAAGCTTTAAATAATAAAAAAATTTTAATAGTTACTCCTTTTAAAGAAGATGTGCTAAGCCAGTTAAAAAAGAAAGAACATATTAAAGAACTTAAAGATATTAATGCAACTTTTATAGTAGTAGAGGCTATACAATCTATTGCGGATAACGAAACTAGTTTTCATAATTGGTTTGATGCGTTAGAATATATGCGTAGTGAAATTGCTAAATGTGATTTTGATATTGCTCTTATTGGAGCAGGTGCATATGGTACCCCATTATGTTACTATGTTAAATCACTAGGTAAACAAGCTATACAAACAGGCGGAGCAACACCATTATTATTTGGAATTGTTGGTAAGCGATGGGAAAATCGTGACTATGTTAAAAAAGAAATAAATGAATATTGGATTCACCCTACGAGTAAACCAGTAGGATATGAAAAAGTAGAGAAAGGATGTTATTGGTAATATGGAAGAAAAAGTTAGTAGTTCAAATGTATTTAAAGATTTAATTCCTCTTTTTGCCGTAGAAATTATTATTTTAACACTTTTAAATTTTGCTAATTTGTCACTTGTTTATCGCATCATGGCTATAGCAATAATGGCGGTGGCTATTATGCCAATTATTAAAGCTTTACCAAAAAATAAAACAATTATTCCGTTATGTTTAGAAGTTGTAACATTATTATTATATCTACTACTTAGTTCTTGTTTTGGACAAATTGCTTATCGTGACTTTCTACTATCTATTTCCGTTATATTAGGTGGATTAGGATTTTTTACTTTAGGAGCATATTATGGCTTATTTAAAGATAAGAAAACGTCATTTGCTAATATTTTATCAGGCATCTATATTGGTTTAGGATTATTTAGTGTTATTAGTTTAATTGCCACTATATACGGGATGGGAAGAGCGTTTCATGCAATTCATTTTGCTAATCCGCTTTACGGAGCACAAAATGCACTAATATATCAAGCACGTATTATTACTAATATATTTTCCGATTTAGATTTTACTTCCGCTGTGCCAAATCAATTTGGTGTAGCTTTGCTAGGAAATTTTTCCCTTTTATTTACTGATCGCAAAACTAATAAATTTTTATGGTATGGATCATTATTAGGTGGATTATGTGGATTAAGTGCCATTATCCTTATTCCAATTGTATTTGCAATGGTTTTCTTCATAATTGGCTTAGTACCTTGTTTATTGATTCGTTTTAAAAATAAAAACACTAAATATTATCTTATTGCATTTGGAGTATTGGTTTTGCTTTTAGCAGGTTTATATTTATTCTTTAGAGTTGACTATCATATGCATAGTGAAAAATATGCAAATATGAACTATATTCTTAAAGAATTCTTAATGCAACAAATTGGTATTACGCGTTATACAAGTGGCACGAAGTTTATGTTTGAAAATAAAGTTGCATTTGTTGGAACTTTATTACCAAGTGATTATACATATGTTACATCCGGAAATTTATTATTAGATGTTTTATATCAAAGTGGTATTCTACCATTTATAATGATTGTCGCTTTCTTTGGATTAATGGTATTTGAATTTATACAATATCTTAAAAAAGATGATGAATTAAATATTAAAGTTGCAGTTACATCTTTAGCAATTTTGTTTGTTATTACTTTACTTATCAATTACGTAGGATTATTGCTTATTGAAAACTTTGTATTCTTAGGAATGTTAGTTGTATTTGGATACGTTTCAACTTCATCATTAAAAAAGATAAATGAATAATAAAAAAATATTATCAACTATTTAAAGAGCAAATAAAAAGTCTTGCATTTTAGCAAGACTTTTTTATCTTTTCCAAGTGGCATAAGGAAGGGCCATGTCATACATTTTTACAAATGATTGACGATTGCCAGTTTTTTCATCAATGATTTTATTTTCTTCTTCAAATGAAGATATGTAATCCATATATTGTCTTGTGGCTTTTTCTTCATCGGTTAATTCTAATCTTTCAAAAGAAAATCCAATCATTTGCGTATTATCTAATTCATCACTATTTTCAAATATTTTGCTTAAATCAACATAGAAGAAGTAAGGCCCTAAATTCGTAGTTCCAAGATTGACACGGAAATTGAAATTATAAGCATTAAATTCACGTGTTACTTTTGGATTGTTTGTACTTTTATAAAGCGTAACAGTGGCCATCATTTTAAGTGTTAAATAATTGTGCGACATATATAAAGCGATGCCATTTACTTCATTTGCAGTTTTACTTTCAAAATCTACGATAATTCCATTAGATAATAACCCTAATCGCGAATTAGCTTTAGCGCCAGAGCAAGAAATTTCTCCATCAAATAATTTGTTATAATGAATGTTGTTTAATCCAGATTCATTTATCAAAGCTGTTGAACGCGCAAATTCAAATTCGTTTTTGCCTTTTTTAATATCATCAGATAAATCTTCATAATTAGTAATAAGTGTTTGATCAGTAGAACTTACGGTATAGTTAAAAGTTTCTTTAGTTACAAATGAACTTACATAGTCTTTTTCGGGGAATAAAGCATTACTATCTTGACATAATTCTGAATCTAATCCGCAACTAGTAAGTAACATTGGAATAAATAGAATTGGTAATATTTTTTTCATAATTTTCACCTCTATTAAATTTTTAGCCATTTAGAAATTTCATAATCAGCATTATCATCATCAAATATTAACGTTCCTTTTGCTGGAGTAAAAGTCATTTCTCCAAAATAGATAACGCCATCTATATTATACAAATCAACGCGTACAAATGGAAATGGTTTTGCTAGTGTTTCCGCTAAAGAAATCATTTTAGAAAAATTGCTAGGCTTTTTAAGTTCATAATCAGTTTTTTTCCATCCATTAAATTGTGCTTCATCAAAAGGAGTCCAATCAATGTAGTAGTTGTTATACCTAATATCCACTCCACGTCCAGTTACAACATATAAGTATTTGGCTTTTCCGTTAAACACATGAATTTTATATTCGATAGGAAGAGCAGTTGCATTTCCAATATATTTTTCTATGATAATTTGCGGTTTTATTTTTGAGTAATGTAATTCAATAGTCTTCTTTCCATA
>CAKPAV010000094.1 GCA_934133115.1 uncultured Bacilli bacterium | reverse complement strand
ATATTCAACTTCTTTAAGTGGAACAGGAACTGAAACAGATCCATATTTGATTCAATCTAGTAATGATATGGCTTTCTTTGCAAAAGAAGTAAAAGAAGGTAATACTTATGAAGGAAAATTTATCTCGTTAACAACGGATTTAAATATGGCTCATGCTAATTTTACAGGCATAGGTGATGGAGATTTAGTTACAACTGATAATGAAGATGGAACTTCTTCATCTAAATGGGTGTTAAAAGAATTTAAAGGTACATTTGATGGTAATAATCATAATGTAAAATTAAGAATTTCTAAACCATATGTTGCTGGATTATTTAATGCAAGTTCAGGAACAATTAAAAACGTATCTACATCTGGAATAGTATTTACTACTAATCGAGTTTGTGGTGGAATAGTAGGATACTTAAATGGTGGGGTAGTAGAAAATGTAACTAATAACGCTAATATTGCTGGAAGATTCTATGAAAATGGTAAAGGCCATATTGGCGGGGTAATAGGTTTATTAAAAGCTGGTTCATTAAAAAATGCTACTAATAATGGTTCAGTATATGGTAGTGTAACTAAATTCGCTGATGCACAAGGTACTGGTGGTGTTATCGGTACAATTGAATCGGGAGCGGTTGAAGTTAATAACTTAACTAATAGAGGTTATGTTTATGGACGAGGATTTAACAATGGTGGAGTCGTTGGACTAGTTAGAAAAGGTGGCAATTTCGTACTATCAAAATTGTATAATTATGGAACAGTAGTTGGAAAAACTAACACAGGTGGAATTATCGGAGGGCTGAACTTCTCTAATGTTACAGTTGAAGATGTTCATAACTATGGAGATATAAAAGGAACTAATTATGTTGGCGGAGTTATTGGAGCGTTTGGCTATGATGGAAATAGAACCTCAACATTACAAAATGCCACTAACGAAGGAAAAGTAATTGCTACAACAGAAGATAGTAAAGGTGGATATCGTTTAGGAGGTATTGCCGGAATGGCTTATGGTACAACGCTTAAGAATTGTACTAACTCTGGAGAAGTAGTAGCTAGTGATATAGTTGTTGAAGATGTTGGAACAGAAGAAAATAAGCGTGTTGGTTATATCGTAGGATATAAAACTGCAAGTGCGACTATTGAAGAATGTAATAACACTTTTACAAAATAATAAAACAAAAATGGATGTAGCGTGTAGTTACATCCTTTTTTTGTACAAAAAAAGAAGCAAATTGTTGGTAAAATGCTTCTTATAATGGTTTATTTTTAATTTAAATCAGCGGTTTTAGCATATTCAGTGGGTGCTACACCAATCTCTTTTTTGAAAGTTTTAGAGAAAGTGTATACACTTGAAAATCCGACGAGTGTAGCAACATCGCTAACAGAAGTAAAATCACCAATTAATAATTCTTTAGCTTTATCTAATCTAACTTTTTTTAAGTATTTAATTGGTGCGACTTTGTATATTTTATAAAACAATTTACGGAAATATACAGTTGATATGCCACACAATTTTGCTAAAGATTCATTTGAAATATCAATATCGTTATAATTATTTAACATATATTTAACAGCGGGCTCAATTGATTTGATCATATATTTTGGAACATACACATCATCATAGTTAATTGTTGATTTTGCTAATATTTCATAAAATATTGATTTACATCTTAAAATGTAATTGTTTTTTTTAGAATCCCAAATATGCGCCATTAAATTAAAAAGTCTAGCAATTTCTTGCTCGTTTTGAGCGTTAAGAGTAATTGGGTAAAAATCAAAAGTTTGTCCATCAAAATCAGCATCAAATTCAACCATAATACATTTTCCTAATTCTTCACAAAACCAAGTATAGTCAGTGTTTTTAGATATTACTAGTAATGTATGACGATTAGAAACATATTCAACACCATTACACTTATAAATAGTGGTTCCTTCTAATTTTAAAGCAAAGGCGTAAGTAAATCTTCCTTTACGAATTACCATCTGCTTATTGGATTTATTAATAGTGTTCACAGCAAATAGTTTATTAAGTACTAAATTGGATAAATTCAAATTTGCTTTTTTCATGGATTTTTACCTCCTTCAACCGCTTTATATAAATATAATAACACAAATATCTGAATAATAAATATAAATCTTTTGTTAAATTGCGTATCAAAAAAGACAAATAATATCATTATTAACATTTACAAAAAAGCGCTTCCAAAATATACTCTCTTTAGGAGAGTAAGTTTATGAAAAGAATTAAAGTTGGAATATATGGAATTGACCACAATCACTGTGCTGCTAAAGTAGCAGAAATGCGTAATTTACCAGATTTATTTGAAATTGTTGGTGTCTATGTGGAAAATGACGAAGTGAAAAATAGAAGAGGACATGATAAGTGTTACGAAGGACTTAAGTTTATGTCGGAAGAAGAATTATTTGCTATTAAAGATGTAGACTTAATGCTTGTTGAACCGGCTGTAGAAAATCTAGTTCCTTTTGCGCAAGTTTGTATCGATAAAGGTTATCATATTCATTTAGATAAACCGGCAGGAATTAATTTAAATGAGTTTAAACATTTGTTAATGAGTGCTAAGAAAAAAGATTTAATCATTCAAATGGGATATATGTATCGTTATAATCACGCGATTCAATATGCAATAAACCAAGTTAAAGAAGGATTTGTGGGAAAACCATTCTCAATTGATACCTCTATGTCAACGGGATTAAATGTTGATTTTAAGAAACGATTAATTTCTTATAATGTTAAATCTCCTTCAATGTACATATATGGATGCCATATGATTGATTTAATTGTTTCGGTATTAGGTGAACCATTACGTGTGGTGCCATTTAATAAATGTACAAAAGCTGATGGATTAGATTTTGAAGATAGTGGATTTGCCATTTTAGAATATGAATTTGGCGTTGCTACTGTTCGTATCAACAGTTCAGAAATTAATGGTTGGGAAAGAAGAGAATTTACCATTTGTGGTGATAAGGGAACAGTATCAGTTCGTCCAATAGAAAATCCAACTCATATTACAGTTTGTCATAAAGATTATGCTAAATCTTGGTCAAGTTGTAGTAAAGTTGTTGAATTAGAACCACAAGTAGGAAGATACACTGATCAATTTAAACATTTATATAAGATGATTCAAAAAGAAGAATTGAATCCTTATACATATGATCATGAATATATCGTTCATAAATTAACACTTCAAGCGTGTGGTTATGATATAAAGGAGTAAGGTGAATGGCTGTTAATGAAAAAAGTACATTAGAAATTCAAACAAAAACTAATACCATTAAAATAATCTTACTCAGTGTTCTAGTTATGGCTTTATGGGGTTCATTATTTCCTTTTGTACAATGGGGATTTAAAGAATTTGCTTTAAATACAGATTTTGTTCCTGATTTAATCCTATTTGCAGGATTAAGATTTTTGGTAAGTGGATTTATCTTATCTTTGTTTACTATAAAAAATAAAGAATATAAAACTTTAAAAAAGAAAAACAATATTCTAGGAATTTTATTAGTTGGATTATTCGCTATTATATTTCATTATTCCTTTACTTACATTGGGTTATCAAAAATTAATAGTGCTTCAACTGCATTACTAAAACAATCTGGAGTATTGGTATTTGTATGTTTTTCTTTCTTGTTTATAAAAGAAGAAAAGTTTTCTATTTTAAAACTACTAGCAGCCTTCTTAGGAATTGCTTCGATTGTAGTAGTGAATATGGATGCTTTCCATATTAAATTTGATTTAGGAAGTTTATTAGTAATTGGTGCCAGTTTCTGTACGGTAATATATAATGTTATATATAAGAAATTTTTAAAAGATGTACCAGCATTGGCGGTAACTGGATATTCGCAATTATTTGGAGGTATAATCTTATTAGTTGTTGGACTATGCTTTGGCGGAAGACTAAGAAATATATCTCTTACTGGAATGTTAATATTTGTTTATTTAGTATTAGCAACAATTGTCAGTTATTGGTTATGGTATTCAATTGTCAAAAAATATGATTTGTCTAAACTATTTATTGTAAAGATGTCTGAACCATTATTTGCAGCATTAGTCACAGTGGCTTTGCCGTTAAATAGTAAAATAACGATTGAACATTTATTAGCATTTATTTTAGTAAGTGCAGCGATTGTCTTAAGCAATATACAAATAAAACATAAAGAAAAAAACAAAAATATAGAACAGGCTAAGGAGGAAAAAGTTTATGAAAGCAATGCTAGTCGATGAAAAGAAAAATCTTGTTTGGAGTGAAGTAGATGATCCAGTTTTAGAAGATGATAAGATCATTGTAAAAATTCATGCAGTGGCTTTAAATCGCGCGGATTTACTTCAAAGAGAAGGAAAATATCCTTCACCAGCCGGATGGCCATCTTGGATGGGATTAGAATTAGCAGGTGAAATTATTGAAATGGGCAAAAAGGCTCAAGAAAAAACCAACTTTAAAATTGGCGATAAAGTTTGTGCTTTAGTTGGCGGCGGAGCTTACGCTACTAAAATTGCTATTCCTTATCAATTAGTTTTACCAATGCCAAAAGGATTAACTTATGAAGAAGCATCAGCAATTCCAGAAGCCTATGTTACTTCTTACTTAAATTTATTTGAAGAAGGCAAACTTCAAAAAGGACAAACAGTTTATATTGCCGCTGGCGCTAGTGGACTAGCAAGTGCGGCAATACCAATGGCTAAAGCATTTGGAGCAAAAGTTATAACAAGTGTTATGACAGAAGAAGTTAAAGAAAAAATTAAACATCTAAATGCGGATTATGTCATAGTTCAAGAAAAAGAAAGTATTGGTGAAGCCTTCAAACGTTTTGAAGAAGAAGGACATCCAGTTAATGTTGCTATGGATTGTTTAGCAGGAAAAGATTTAGGTGAAGCTTTATCTTATATGGCTAGTGGCGGTTATTGGATTCTTATTTCCACTTTAGCAGGTATTACTACGGAAATTCAATTACGACCAGTATTAACAAAAGGATTACATTTAGTTGGTAGTATGTTAAGAAAACGTACGAATGATGAAAAAGAACAACTATTAAAACATTTACAAAGAGATTTCTTTAAATACTTTGAAGATGGATCAATTAAACCAACTATTTATCGTGTGTTAGATATTAGTGAAGTAGAAGAAGCTCATCAATTATTACTAACAAATAAAAATGTTGGGAAAGTTGTTTTAAGAATAATTAAGTAGGTGCGTTTATGAAAAGTAAATTTATGAAAGGTAAAGGATTGTTATTTATAACACTTGGTTTAGTTTTAACAAGTTGTGGCATGGAATCTTTTAAAGAAAAAGAAACTTATAATCTTATTTTAAATGCGACAACTAATGGAAGTTTCTATGTTATGAAACAAGGTGAAGTAGTTAATAAAGCTAAACAAGGTGACTTATTATCTATTAGTTGCGTTAGTGATACGGGCTATAAAGTTAATGAAATCAAAGTTAATGATAAAGCAATTAGCGAATCTAGTTTCATTATGCCTAGTAGTGATACTTCAATAAGCGTATCATTTAGTCCAATTGTTTCTAATATTGAAATTGAAAATTCATTAGGTGGCACAATTACTTCTGATAAAACAAGTGCACAATATGGTGAGTTAGTCACATTAACAATTATTCCAAGTTTTTCTTATTATGGTATTGAAAGATCTTTAGTTGTTAACAAATCAGAAATATATAAAAGTCGAATTTATAGTGAAACAAAAGTTAAATTCTTAATGCCAGATACTGATGTTAAAGTAAGTATGCGCTTTGCAAAAGAAAATCTAAATGGCGGACTTACATTTGGAGACTTTGATGCTCAAATAAAGGCATTTAATACGGAAAAATGGGATTATTCATTAGATGATGCGGAAAATAAGAAAACATCTATCACTCTTTCGGGTAATGGTGACGCTAATAACAAAAGAGATGCTGGATTTACTTATTTCCACACGGAAGAAAAATATTTCTATTTCTCAACTTGCCTTTCTATGAGTGATTATGAAGGAATTACCGCAACTTATGAAAATCGTGTCGGAATATTCTTTGGAGATTATAATAAATTAGCGACTATTGGTTATTATTTTAAGAAATATAGCGCTAATACAAATATGTATATTGGAAGAAAATATGCTTCTTTAAGTTATACAACTGGTGTTAGAACAGTTATTACAGGCTATCAAACAATAATGGGTGGTCCAAGCGGAGACCCAACTTCAGATAAATTTAATGGAAATGATGTAAGCCCAAGTTCAGGTGGCTTAACAAATATTAAAAATGAAGATTTTAAAAACACTGTTATGCGTATGGGTATGGTGTATGATGGCGTTAACAAAAAGATTCATGTCTTATTAACAGATTTTGCTACGAATTCGCTAGTATATGTAAGAACTATATCTTCTTTAGATACAAAGTGGTTTAGTGTTAATGAAGATGGTTCAGTAAAATTTGGTTTATATGCCGATACAGCATTTACAGCCACATTCAATTTCTTTGATTATGAATTCTCAACAGATAAAGCAGTAATTGAAGAAAGATTTCCAGCAGTTAAGGAGGCATAAGTTAATGAAATGTAAATTATTTAAAAAAATTGCTTTGTTCTTATGTTCTTTATTTGTTATTAGTTCTTGTGATAATAACAAAGATACTTCCTGGTTTAAATTCTATAATGGGAATCGTCAAGAATTTAATACTAGCGTCTTTTATGGAAATGTAAAGACCATGCAAGGCGCAGACCCTTCTTTAATATATGTTGAAGAAAAAGAAGGAGATCAAGATAGTGGTTATTATTACGCTTATGTAACTGCCACATCAACAATTAATGCATGGCGCACAAAAGATATGACACATTGGCAATA
>CAKPAV010000093.1 GCA_934133115.1 uncultured Bacilli bacterium | reverse complement strand
AAATAAAGATATCAAAGATATTAAAGATGTCTTTTTGTGTCTAGCTTTTAAGAATGATCTTTTCGTTGTGAAAAAATAGCCGATCAATAACAAAAAATCCATTAATTGCAACATCGACAAATACCGCAACAATTGTAGATACACCAATGGCACTTATATGTAATTCCTTAGCTAACACTAATAATAAGCCAATACGCACAATTGAACTTATTACTGTTGCATAAAATGCTTTATTAGTTAAATCTAAGGCGTGCATTGCGGCAACAATTGGTGCTTCAACATAAAAAATCATAAATGGAAAAGCAAAGAATCTCACTAAATTATATCCTTCACTTGTTCCATATAATATAAACATTATTTTATCACCAAAAAAGAAGAAAATAGTTGAGAAAAACAATCCTGTAATTCCTGATAACAAGGTTGTTTTTTTAAATATATTCTTTGCTTCTTTAATTCTATTTTTTCCAATCGATGATGATAATTTTGGTAATAAATAATTAGCAAAAGAAGTAGCAAAAAAGCCTGGCATTAATAACATGGGCATAACATAGCCTGAAAGTATTCCATAGTCATGGGTTATTTCTAAAGTAGTCATACCATATTTAAGCATCAAATTAGCTACAATAATTGATTCAACAAAATAAGTAACAGAACCTACTAAACGTGATAGAGTTAAAGGTAAGGATAACCTTACAATACTTTTAGTTTCTTGAATACGTTCGCTTTTTTTAATGCCTATTAATTCATTGATGCGATTATATAATTTTTTATCGTTAAATATTACCATATATAGTGTTTGAAATATTTCTCCAACGCATACACCTAACATTGCACCAAATGAGCCATAATTTGCGCCTTTGCTTACGAAAAAATTCAAAAAACAAATAATAAATATAATACGTCCAACTTCTTCCATAATCGTAGAAGTAGAAGTTAATTCTATTTCGTTTAATCCTAGAAAAAATCCCTTTATAATCGCAGATAGGCTAACCAACGGAATAAGTAATGCCAAAGCATAAATAGTTAAAAGTAAATCATTATTTTTTAATATAACGTTAGCAATCGTAGGTGCTAAAATTATCACTAAGATCATCATAAGCATGGCAATAATAAAAGCAATTATTAAACCAGAACTAAAAATTAATTTTGCTTTATTTCGATGTCTACTTACTAATGTGGCCATTGCAGTTGGTAAACCAAATTGAGCTAAAGTAATAACAAGAAGCATGCAAGGTGTTGCTAACTGATATAAACCCATGCCATCAACTCCTAATTCGCGTGTCATAAGAATTCGAGCAATCGTTGATAAGAGTTTGGCAATAAATCCTAGTCCTAAAAGCGTAATAATAGTTTTAATAGTTGATTTTTTGTTCATTTTTTTGTCCTTATTATTGCATTAATGTTAAAAAAAGTGTAGAGTATCAAAGTACAGTATATTTATATTAAATATAACTTGTCATTATGTATTAATTTTTTACTACTAAAAAGTAAATGGTTTTTTTTGGAGGAATAAACATATGCGTAGATTTATAGCTTTTATTATGTTAGCAGTAACGATTTTATTTGGAATTGGTTTTTCAACTCCAGGAATGATGAAAAATGCTAATTTGTCATTAGACTTCACTTCTGGAAGAGAGTTCGTATATACCGTCGAAAATATCAATGAAGACGATGATACGACAATTACTAAAAGTCAAATGAATAAACTCGCTAACGACTTATCTTCACGCTTAAATGCTGCTGGCGTAACAAAATACAATATTGCTATTGAAGAAGTACAAGATACATTCATTGAAAATGCCCATAATCAAATTCGTGTTTCAGTTGCTCAAGACTATAGCGCTCAATATGATCACATTAAACAATTAATGAGTTTCAATTCTTCATTCACATTAGCTACGAGTGATGCTCTAGAATCTTCTGGTGAAGCAGAGTTAGCTAATAATGGTAATATCTTTGATGGTAGTGTTGCTCGTGTGGATTTCATTGGTGCAGAGGCTTATTTTGTTATCCCAGTTACTGATTTAACATCATTAAAAGTTTTAACTGAGCATGCTAGTAGTTTAGGTTCAACAAATAGTAGTGAAGATAAAACAACATCTGATGAAGCTAAATTAATCTTATGGTCAGATTTTAACCCTGATACTGATACCTTAGAAGATTCTAAAAAAGAAGGTAATGAAGATATTGCTGCTCGTATTTTATGTATGTTTGATCCAGCTAATTTAAACTTCAATAATGATAAAAATACTATTGCTATCAAAATCACTGATAACGCAACCGATTCAAATTCTAATGCTTATGCATTAAATGCTAATAAAGCTAAAATGTATGTTAACTTATTCAATGCTAAAAGCATCGACTTAAAATTAACATTCTTGCATGATGATTATATTAGTCCAACTGCTGAAGCATTCATTAGTTATGGTAAACCTAATACACTTAGTGCTTCTCGTACATTATTAGCAATTGGTGTATTACTAGTAATTGTTGCATTCGCAATGATATTTGCTTATCGCTTACAAGGATTCAACGCTTTATTAAATGTAATTATTACCTTATTTGGTACATTTGCAATATTCAATGCAATTGGAATGACATTTAATGCTCCTGCTTTAGTTGCTATAATTGCTATTGCAATCCTTGCTGTTGCATCATCAGTTATATATATTGAAAACTTCAAAAACGAAGTATATCGTGGACGTACATTAAAGAAAGCTAATACAGAAGCTCACAAGCGTTCATTCATCACATTAATTGATATCCATGTCTTAACACTAATTCTTGCAGGTATTGCTTACTTTGTTGGTCAAGGTGCAATTGCAAGTATGGCTGTTGCAATCGTAATTGCTACATTGTTCAATTTCTTAGTAAATGTTTCAATTAATCGTTTGATGACTTGGTTAATCACTAATGATACATCATTACAAACAAAATATAGTTATTTCAAAATTAATAAAGATTTAGTTCCTTCATTATCCGATGAAGAAAAACAAACATATTACGGACCTTATAAAGATAAAAACTTTACTAAGAACGCTAAAGGTAGTTTAATTGGAACTCTTGTTGCCACTGTTATATGTATTGCCGCAATTGTAGGATTTGGAGTAAGCGGTAATGGTGTTATTAATAATGAATCTGGTCAATCATTCACACGTGCATATTATGAAATTCATGAATATGCTGGCAATAAAGACATCATCGTTGATGGTATTAGTTATTTCCAAGATAAGATTGATGTTGATGCATTAAAAGATGCAAATGTTAAAGTTAATAATATTTCTACGTTTAATATTACCGATGATAATAATGAAAAAGTTTATTATTATGTCGTAGATTTTAGTAGCAGTGTAAATCCAGAGACAAAAGTTACTATTGAGAATAGCGAAACAACCATTAATGCTTATTTATCTTCATTAATCGTTATTGATAGCAGTGAAACCGATTCAATGACTTTAAAAGATGTTCGTCAAACTGGTAGAAACCCAGATATCAATGTAAATCAACCTTCGTTATCTAATATCATAATTGTTACATCTGTTTTAGTAGCAGTAAGTGCCGTTTATGTATTAATTAGATTTGGATTAGCTCGTGGTTTAGCAAATTTAGTTATTTCTATTCTTGTCACATTTATTCCATTTGGTTTATTCAGTTTAACAAGATTAGAAGTAGGCGCTACAACATTTGTTGCTTTAATTGCTATGGTAATTATCAATGCTATATTAACAATCATTATTGGTGCTAAAGCAAAAGAAATTAGTAATGACCGTAAGAACGTTGAAGTATCTATTATTGATAATAATACTAATGCTCTTTCTTTAGCGGCACCTATATTAATTATGCTTTCTTCAATTACATTTGCTTTATCTGTTGACTTTATTGGATTTGGACATCCAGCATTCCGTTCATTATTTATTGTAATGGGCCTTGGCACAATCATTGTTACTTTATTAGATTTAGTAACATTCGTACCTTTACAAATGTTCTTCATTAAGTTATTCGGTGATGTTAATGTTCATTTACCTAAGATTGCTAAAAAGAAGAAACAAAAAGAAGTTTCTGGTAATATCAAAGGCGGACATAAATCTGCTGAACCTGAAGAATCATTATTCCCAGGTATTAATGACTAATTATATTAAGGACTGTTTATCAGTCCTTTTATTTTAAGGGTGGACTAGTATGGATTTTAAAACAAAATTATTAAATTATTTCAATATCGATGAAAAATTATATAAAGAATTATCTAAACCAGTTAATGAACTTACATTACCTAATTCTAGTAAATTTGAAGGAATGGAAAAAGCCAAAAATATTATTTATGAAGCAATGAAACATGACGATAAAATCGTTATCTATGGTGACTATGATTGTGATGGAATAATGTCTACCTCAATCATGGTAAAATGCTTTAATATGCTTAATTATCGTGTTGGGTATTATGTCCCTTCACGTTACATTGATGGATATGGTCTAAATGAAAAGCGTGTTCAAGATTTTTATGAGAAAGGATACAAATTAATTATAACAGTTGATAATGGTATTGCTCAATTTGAGGCTATCAAAAAAGCTTATGAATTAGGTATAAAAGTAATAGTTACTGATCATCATGAGCGACAAGAAAACTTGCCTGAAGCAGAAGTAATATTGCATCCAATTATCTCTAATTATGGTGATGTTATTTGTTGCGGTGCTTATGTAGCTTTTATGCTTGCAAGTAGTTTATTAAATAAGTGCGATAAATACTTATTATCTCTTGCTTCAATAGCGACAATTTCTGACATGATGCCATTAAAAGAATATAACCGCGATATTGTACGCTTAGGTATTTATTATATGAACCAAAATCATTATTATCCAATCTCTTTACTAGCAGATAATTCAGTTATTGATGAGAATGTAATCGGATTAAAAATAGCTCCTAAAATTAATGCAGTTGGACGAATGATAGAAACAACATCAATTAACTCATTAATTGAATATTTTGTTACTAATAACAAAGAGCGCATTGATATAATATATAATTTTATTAATGAAACAAATGAAAAACGTAAATTATTAACAAAAAGCACCGCAGATACATTAGAAATAGAAGACAATGTTCATTCAATTATTTTTACAAGTGATTCCAAAGAAGGAATTATCGGTCTTATTGCTAATACTTTAATGAATAAATATAATTTACCTTCGATTGTATTAACTAAAGATCATCTTAATCCTAATATATATAAAGGAAGCGCGCGTAGTAAAAAAGGATTAGCTATTAATAAATTTTTATTAGAAAACAAGGACATTCTTCTTACTAGCGGTGGCCACGAACAAGCAGGCGGTTTATCATTAGAAGAAGCAAATATTAATGAACTTAAAAGACGTTTTGAAGAATATGCTACGAAAAATCCTTTTGAAGCCGAAAAAGAAGATTATATTGATATATCTATTACCGATATTAATAAAGATAATTATAATTTTATTCGCACTCTTTCACCATTTGGCGAAGGATTTAAATTACCATTATTAAAAATTTCTAATATTAAAGTCAGTAATTTGGCCTATTCAAAATCTAAATTACATATTCTTTATCCATTATCAGTTAATCAAAAAATAATAGGATTTAATTATTCTAAAGAATTATTAGACAAATACGATTACATCGATATTTATGGTACATTAGGGTATTCAATATTTAAAACAAGAGAATCATTTGATTTTAATATAAAACGCATTACTGATAAAGAAAATCATATAATTAACTAGGAATAGTCAAATTTTTCTATTTGATTTTACCTAATTATATGTATATACTAAGTAAAGTAGTAGAAAAGGGAGGAAATATAATTTAATTATGAAAAAGAATATTATTCTATTACCATTATTGATGTTAGCTCTTGCCTCTTGTGGCGGAAATAGTAATAGCAACGGCAGTGGACAAGCGCAACCATCTACATCTGGTGCAACATCTGTTGTACAAAATTTTGAGACTGTTTCGTATACAATCGCTGGTTCATTACCAGAAGGACTTACTTACATTACAAATAATGAAAAATTTCCAAATCCAGAATTCTATAAGGAATCAGGTATTAAGATCAGATTTGAAAACATTGGTGTAAGTACTACATTTAATGAATTTACAGGATCATTAAATGTTACTATTGATATTGCATTAAATCCTAATTCAAAGACTTCTGCAGCAAGTACACATGTTTTTACAATCACTGCTTTAAACGCTAGTGGTTCAGATTGTGGTGTTGCATATTTAGACTCTGTTACTGCTGGTACAAACACTGTTAAAATTGATGTAACAAAAGCAACTTCACTTAAAGTTGTTATGACAGGTTATCCTAGCGCTGGCGACGGAAAATATAATAATATCAACTTTAAAGGATTAACTATTGCTAAAGCTCAATAATTTATATGGATACGATTAGTTTCGTATCCTTTTTTGTTCATATGCACATTTATCAAATATTTACAACAAGTAGATAATGAAAATGTTTTCAATAGAACAAAGTGTTAATGCATTTGCTTTTATTGTTTTTTCTAGATATAATAAAAACGTAGTAGAAAAGGGAGGAAATATATTTTTATTATGAAAAAGAAAGTTATTCTATTACCATTAATTATGATGGCTCTTGCTTCTTGTGGCGGAAATAGCACTAGCAACTCTGCCAAACAACCATCAACATCTGGCTCTACAAGCCAAAACCCAAGTACAAGCACAAAACCAAGTACTAGCACAGGAGGAACATCACAAACAACCGAAAAAGTATATGGCATTGTTGATACTCCAGTAGTCGGAACAGCCTATAAGTTTGGCTTTAAGCAAACTGCAAAGAATGCTGTGTATTACATGAAAGGCGAAATGAGTGGTTACTACATTGC
>CAKPAV010000092.1 GCA_934133115.1 uncultured Bacilli bacterium | reverse complement strand
CGCTCATTTATCTGATCAAGAATTAGAAACAATCTATCATCATTTACATGAAATTTCATCTATTGTTAATAAATAAGTGCATGAAAAAAGACGGGCTAGTCAAATTCCCGTCTTTTTATATGTTTTTACTACTATTTATTTCATTGTAATAGCGTAAACATGCCCGCCATTATTAGCGCCAGTCCAACCAAGAGCTACCATAATAATTAAACCTTTATATTCAATAAATGCTTGGGTATTAAATGAATTTGAAACACTAGCGTCACAAATATTATCTGCACCTAAATTAAAGCCATTAATTATTTTATTTCCATCATAATCATATGTTTCAACAGTTAAAGATTGTTGATTATTTGAAGAACTATTAACATAAATATATGAATCATTAATAGTAATAGATTTTTTGTTTGTTCCTACACTAAATGGTGTATTAACTAATGTACTTGGATCACTAAACATATAGATTTTGCCATCACTACCATAAACAACAAATAATTCATTAGCTTCATTATATTTAACATCAAATGCATTTACTCCACTTGGTAAAGCAAAAGTCATTGTGTCGCCTGTTGTTACTAAAGTATCTTTATTAACACCAAATACTTGATTAGAACGATCTTTTACCACCCAAACTTGATTGTTATAGAAGAATATTTTTCCAGCATCATGATTGTCTCCTGTAGTATTTAAATCATATGCGGTTCCTTTTACTAATTCTTTTGTGACTGGATTACAACGAGCAATAGTAATTTTGGCATTATTATTTGTTGTATAAGCAAGATATAAGTTATCTCCATCAGTTGTAATGCCTTGTATATATTGTCCACCTTTAGTGTCATTTTTGATATAAGCATTAGCTTCAAAACTATTTGCTTTGTCATTTAACTTATTCATTTCAAGATATTCGCCTAACAATAAATCTTTATTACTTGTTAAAGTATCAGCATTTTTAACATTAAATTTATGAATCATAGCTCCGCTAGAAACATTATTAATCCAAGCCCAACTTAATGTTGCAACATATAAATTACCATCTACTACAACCATATTTTGAACATTTCTTTTTGCTTCTGTTTGTTCATAAATTTCGCCAATTGGATTAGTTTTATCGCCAAGAGTGATAGTATTTCCTGATTTAGTTCCATTCCAATTTAATTTTACAATGTTAATATAGTTATATTGATATGTAGTTGTTGTACTAGTTTCTTCTGAATCAGTAGTGGTTTCTTGATAACTTCCTTTACCTTCGCCACTAACGAAATATAACTTATCACCATCAACATATAAAGTCTGAGTATTACCAATACTTATTTCATTACCAGAATTAAGTTGTTTTAAATCCTTAGAATAAATATACAATTTACTAGAAGCAACAACGGCAAATTTTTCTTCAACATTAGAATAAGCAACTGATGTAATACCAGTTAAAGCCTTATTACTTGCATTAAGGAATTTGAGCGATTCATCATTTGATGTAACTTCTCCTACTCCATTACCAGTTATATCACTAGCATTAACTGAAGCAAATGTTCCATCTGTTTTAATAACAAAGATTTTTCCTTCATAATAGAAAATATTAGCGTTATCACCTGTCCATTTTCCAGTATCACAAGCTACATATTCTTTAGAATAACCAACTACTTCATTTTTAACAAAATCATATTTAGCAATAACACCTTTATTGTTATTTGAATCATTAAAAGCATAATATGCATAACGAGACCCAGAATAATCTGTACAAGCACCTTGTACATTAATCTTACCATTTACAGCAAATGAATTTGTTAATGTATCAAAATTATAATCTACACTATTAGCTTCTAAATTAGCGTAGTTATAATAATCCTCCCAATTGTTTTTTAATAAAACAGATGAGTTATAACTTAACTCATAAAGTCCACTATAAGTACCACTATTCCATGTTAAGGCACTAACATATAATTTATTGTTAAAGAATAAAAAATTAGATACATTAAAGTTAGATGATTGGCTTGATAAAAACACTGAATTAGTAACATTATATGTAGATACCTTGTTACCATCATAATCATAAATATTTATTGCTATTGTACGGGCATTATTTTGATTAGAAGCTACATATATATGCTCTTTATCAAATCTAAATGATTTAAGTTTAAATCCAGATACTGCAGCACTTTGAATTGTAGAAACTACATTCATATCCAAATCATAAAATTGAATTAAACCAGAGGTATTAATCGTAGCAAATTGGCTTCTTGATTCAATAAAGTCAAAATCAAGTAATGTTCCTTCTAAGCCATTAAATACTAAGTCATTATCAACAACAGCATTTGTACTTAAATCATAACAAACTAATGTATGTTTGTTAGTCAAAATATAAAATTTATTATTGATTAAACGAATATGTCCACCATCTTCAATAGTATCACTTAAATCAATGCCATTTGCGATTACTTCTTCTACGCCAGTTTTAAAGTTTCGTTTAATAATTTTCGTAACTTTATTATTTTGGCTTAATGTGTAATATAAATTTTCGTTATCATTACAAAGTCCTTGAATATATCCATATCCACTATTATTAATTTTATCACCCAAAGTAACCACATCATATTTTGCATTAACATTATCAAATAATGTTTCATCATTTAAATCATATTTAATAGTATTTAAACTTGTAGTTTTTGATGCTTCATAACCATCAACTTTAAATGTAATGGAAATATCACTATTTTTATATGTATCGGTTACAAATTTAATCGTGTAACAAGCCCAATAATAATCGCTAGTACTTGTTATATTATGATTTAATAATTTTATTCCATTAAAGAAATTATCTTCGTTATTGGCGGTAATTCCTTTATATAAAGTTGTAACTGTATCAGTTTTATCAGTTAATCCATCAATATGACGAGTATAACTAATATTATTAAAGTTACCTTTAATAGCGGTAGCAAATCTTAAATAGTCATAACCTTCTTCGTCAGTTGCGGTTTGCACATAAATTTTTGAAGAATTAAATTTTGTGGATGATTTACTAGCTTTTTTCACATTAATTTTATTAATGCTTTTTTTATCATTCATAAAATCGTTAGTGCTAGAAACAATATCTTCTTTTACATTATCTTTTAATGTGTTAAATCCTACTGTAGATAAAGCTGTTCCGCATAATACTAATGCACTATAAACAAATAATTTTTTCATAGTTTAACCTCCTAAAGTTCTTCATTAACTGTTCCAGTGACAATATCAGCATTAGAATCATCACGAACAATTGAAGTTAAAATAATATCTTCGACCTTAATCTCATCAACTAAAATTTTTGGTGTTTCGTATTTTTTCATAAGTTTTTCCTTTCGTTATTAAAGGCTAAAAGCATTTAGCTCTTAGCCTAATTATTATTTTAAAATTGTTGTATCAAAACTCACTTTAACAACTTGTGTACCAGCATCCCAACGACAAATTAAGAAATAGCATTCCCCATTAATAACACACATTCCTTGAACGTTATTATTATTTTGTTCAGTAATTAAGTTAGACACAGTTACTCCACTTTTTACTAGTGTGCCTGACCAATCATAAACATTCATTAAAGCAGTGCCATATGCATTAGATTTTTCAACAAATGCATAAATGTAATTAGCGTCACTTGCTAAACCAAGATTACTTGTGCAATTAATACTATTTTCTACTGTTAATGATTTTCCACCAACAATATATAATTTATCTCCTGCTCTAATAGCCATTTTATTAATTGTTGCGTTATATGTTCCGGCTTTCTTAGCATCAGTTATGCCTTCAATTGCTAGATTATAATCTTCAACTTCTGGTGTATTATCACTAGTAATTAAATCGGTTTTTACACGTTTAACAGCATTATTAAATGTAAATAAGTAAACATATCCATCTTTATACATCATATAGTCGCCATTAGACCAAGTTTCAGAACGAATAAATGCTTTTGTTTGACCAATAGTTTTACCAGTAGCAGCGTCTACTTTTACAATGAAAGTTTCACCTTTTGGATTATTAGTCGATATATAAATATAACTATCATCACTACAAATTCCATGTGCATATTGATAAGTATTTTTTATGTTTCCGCCTGATAAAATACTAGGATTATAGTTAGGCGTAACACCTTTATTAGTGCAAGATGCTACATATTCATATAAATCCATTGTTTCTTTTGGCATATCAGTATTGCTATTACCCATAAATGATACTTCATAAATACTAGAATTATTTCCTTTACTCCACTTAAGCATAGTGAAATACATTTTTCCGTTAAATGAGCAAATTGACTGAACGTTAGAGTTAGCAGGCGCATCAAATCCCATAATTTCCGTTGTATTTGTTGGTTGAACTCGATTAATTAAGTTACCTTCATAATCATAAGTAGCAATCATTGGGGAAATAACATTATTTGCTTTATATAAAACATATAAATAGTGGTCATCACCTGTAATTTTAGCTAATGCACATCCTACTTGTGCATTTGCGGAATTTAAGCCAGTTACTGATTGTGAAACTGAATAAGAATTAACTTTCTTCATTTCAATATCATAAATTGCAATAGTATTATCTGTTAAAACTGCATATTTTCTTAATGCATGATTAAAATACATAGAACGAATTGAATTAGTATTTAATTCTTCAAATTGCATATTTGGTAAATACTCTACTTTTGCTGTACCTTTACCATTAAATGAAGTAGGTAATCGCATAAATACACCTTCGTTTGTTATAGTATAAATAAAGTTATCTTTGACAAACATTGGTGTTGATTTTTCACCAGAGAAAACAAATGGTGCTGAATATCCAACAATTTCATTATTATTAGGATTATATTTAACAATTACTGCACATTCTTTACCAGCACTGCTATCTGCTCCTGGTTCAAAAGAAGAATATAAATAGATAAATTCATCATCAGTACAAGATGCATAAATCCAGTTTAATCCTTTGCCATCAACATAAGAGGCCCAGTCTTTAGATTTATTTACCGTAAATGTCGGATTAAATCCATTTTCTTTTGCATCCGCTAAATACTCACCCATACTTGAGTAAGCATTGTTATTATTAGCTGATGATAATTCAAGTTTTTCAATTGCACCAGCCACATAACTATTAAATACTGATTTATTATCATTATTGCTTTCTTTAAATGAAATACGAATCTTATTTTCACCAGTTTTTAAAGCATAACTTCCAATATTAATTCTTTGATAATCTAAATAAGCCTCAGATATATAATCAAATGGGCCTACACTTTTAAATGTATAAGAATTATCTTTGATTTTTCCATTAATAGAAACATAGGCAAAATCATTAAAGGCAATTTGATTAGCGTAGAATTTTTGATTTTCATATGTTAAATAGCCATTGGACATATTTAAATATAAATTAGCAACAATATCTTCACTTGAATTATAAGTAAATTCAATAAAGTCACCACTATCGAAATCCTTAACATAATCATCATAGGCGGTTGCGCCTTTTAATGTCGCTGTAGTTGCAGATATGTTTTTTATTGTATCAAGTTGTAATCTAGTTGAAACATTAGGATTTTCTAAAGATGTGATAGTGATATTATAGCGTTTACCAAATTCCGCTACACCATTTAAACCTGTGATTTTATATTTAGATTGATCAAGTTTTAAATAGTTACCACTTGAATAACTACCATAAATAATTGGTTTAAATGAACTAATATCTTTTCCTACTTATAGTGATGAAGAATTAATAACAGCAAAACTTTCTAATTTACCATTAGTGAATTCGTTTTTTGACATTACTTTAATTGGTAATGTTCCATAAATTACTTCATCATCATTTTCTCCATATTTATAAGAGAAAGTCATAATTTCATCATCAACACTTAACTTTTTAGTTGTTGTTTCTAATAATGATAAATTCAAATTTTCTATCTTACTTCCATCATTATAAATAGCATCGACACTCATTCCTTCTGAATTAAAATAATCACCTTCTGCATAAGCAATTAGATAAGGATTATGCGTTACTTCAAGATGATCGAGTTTTACATCTAATAAGGTAATATCCATTTCTTCTTTAAAATCATAAATAGTTTCTAATATTTCTTTACCTTCTTCATCTTTAATAACATTTCCGTTTTCATCAACTTTAGGTTCTTGTTTTAAATAAGAGAAAATTAATTTTCCACCCTCATTAACAAAATCTTCTGGAACTTCAAGATTATATTCGGAACTTTCAAGTTCTTCAACATAATCACGTTTATTAATTGTGTTACCAATTGTATATAAACCTTCAACTATAAAGTTTGATTTATTGGCATTAGCTTTTCCGTTTTTAAAGAATCCTATTCCTTCTTTAACTGTTACTTTAATACCAGTCATAACTGTCACTTCAGGTTCATTTTCTTTATCAAATTTATCTTTTTGAGCGACCATATCTTCATAATACTTCTTCCAGTTTGTATAAGAAGTAACAAATACAGTGCCAATAGTAGCAAATAAAACAGCACTTAGAGCAATAACAGAAATCTTTTTAGTTAATACAACTTTTTTCTTACCCATATTATTTACTCTCCTTCTTTGTTTTTTCATCTTTTTTATAACTTGGAACAAATAAGCAAACCAACCAAATTGCTACTCCAAAATAAATAGCACAATTTAAACTTGTCACTGCTGGTTTCCACCATTGCCATCTATCAATAGAGAAAGACATTGTAATTTCTTCATCTGGACTTGGTTCATAAACACTTGCTTGATATTTGGTTGATAGCCATCCATATAAAACATGTTTAACCGCTGCGCGTACTTGATTTTGGAATCTTGCTGTAGTTGCACCTTGTGAATAATCATAACTAATAGATTGTCCTAATGCACAAGCCATACCTAAATCTCCACCAGCACGAAGTTGTTCATCAATAGTACCTTTAATTC
>CAKPAV010000091.1 GCA_934133115.1 uncultured Bacilli bacterium | reverse complement strand
TGAGTTTGGTTGATCAGCATTAAAACATTTAACAATAATAACATTATCGCCTAATTTAACAAATTTAGTGATATCAACAAAGAAATCATTATATCCATAATTTTCTTTATGCACAAAAGTGGAATTTATATATATTTCTGCGTCCTTATAGACTCCTTCAAATTCTAAAATAAGAATTTTATTTAATAAGTCCTTATCAATTTCAAAATGCTTTTCATACTCATAATCATAGCCTTCAAAATATGATATGTTTTTAGCACCTTTACTATCTAAAGATCTTTTTTCGCTAATCATCGCATCATGTGGTAATTCACATGGTGCTTTTTTACTATCCCCTAATCTTGAGTAACTCCAATTTTGATTAAAAATAATTTTTTGCATTTTATCCACTCCCATATTTAGTATTAATAATAACATAATTATTATTAAAAACTAATGTAATGGCTTAATTTGTATGATTTTAGGAATAATTTGTTTTATTTTTCAATTTTCTTTTTCCAAAACTTAGGAATTCTTTTTTCTTTTCTAGCTAAGCTTAAAGTTTCACATACACAAGAAAAGCTTTCATCAATTCCTACTTCGTTACAATCATATTTAGCAGCAAAATCAGAATTAATTCCCATTTTATTAGCTTCTTTAGCTACATCGATATTAGCGCCTAAAAATAAAAATTCCCAATTCTCTTTTTCTTTTAATGAACTAATTAGTTCTTTTACTTTATCATAACTATATTCTCTGCTAGCATTTTCTAATCCATCCGTGGTAATAACCACTATTGTGTGTTCTGGTTTTTCATCTTCTTTTAGCTTTTCTTGTTCTCTTTTTATAGAAGTAATGGTTTCTCCTACTGCATCTAATAAAGCTGTACATCCAGAAGCAAAGTATTCTTTTGATGTTAATGGTTTTACCTTATTTATATCCATACGATTAACAATACAATTTGTTTCTGTGCTAAAAAGAACTGTTGTTACAAATGCTTCTCCTTTTTCATTTTTTTGTTTTTTTATAAGTGAATTATATCCACCTATTGTATCTTTTTCTAATCCATTCATCGATCCACTCTTATCAAGAATAAATACTAATTCTGTTAAATCTTTTTTCATTTTAATTACACTCCTCTTTTTTATAGTTGTAGTGTAATATAATTTTTTAATATAATGGTCGCATTAAAAGCGACTTTTAAAAAATATCTTTATTATTTAAAATCCATTCTCCATTTTTTGATGTTCCAATATAACAAATTACATTTTTACGTTTAAGTTTGTTTAATATTCTTACAACTGTTGTTCTAGAAAACGATGACTTAACTTGCATATCATTAATAGTTATCGTGCTCATTTTTGTGTTCATCGTGCTCATCTAATATATAATAAAAATACAAATTTGGTACAGTTTAAAATATAGTTTTTTAACTATTTTTTCTCAAAATACTTGCATTTATGGGTAAAACGTGCCAAAATAGTTAAAAAGGAAGATAAAATGAAACACTACGTACCATATTTATTTAATAAAAATGAATTGCTAAAAGACTTTAAAAGTGAAAAGCAGTTAAACAACTGGATTTTTAATCAAAAAAAATTAGAAAAAATAAAAAAAATCCGCAACGGCTTATATGTTTCAATAGATCAAGCAGGTATCATCAATTCCACAAAATTTGAAATAGCAAGCAAAATTTCACCCGATTCATTTGTTGCATTTCATTCAGCACTAGAATATTATGGCATTGCCAATCAAGTTTTTAACAATATGGTTGTCGGTAGTTCAACAAAATTCAATACTTTTGAATTTGATGGCATTGAATATAATTTAAAAATTATAAAAAACTATGAACAAGTTAATTATATTGAAAGTGCAAAAGTTCGAATTACTAGTCTAGAACGCACAATAATTGATTGTATCGATAATATTGAACTTGCTGGTGGCATTGAAGAAGTATTAAATGCACTTCAGCAAATAAAAACATTAGAAGAAACAAAATTATTAGATGTTCTAAAGTCATATAACAAAGTATTATTGTACCAAAAAGTAGGATTTATCTTAGAACAATTTAAAGATGAATTAATGTTAAGTGATTATTTCTTTTGTGAATGTAAAAGTCATCTAACAAACCAAGTTAAATATTTTTTACAAGATGAATTCAAAAACATTGAATATAATTCAAATTGGAAAATAATGGCGCCAATTAATATTAAAACTCGTATCAATGGAGGATCATAATGAACATTTCAAAGCAATACTTAGTAGAATTATCATATAAAACAAATTTTATAAGAGACAATCTTGAGAAAGTATTAAGATTATCTGAAATATTAAAATTTTTAAATAATGATAATATTTTTAAGAATAAACTTGCTCTTAAAGGCGGGACAGCCATAAATTTAACTGCAGTAGAATTGCCAAGATTATCTGTCGATATAGATTTAGATTTTACTGAAAATCTTTCGAAGGAAAAAATCAAAGAAATTAAAGAAATATTCACAAAAAGACTACTAGATTATATGTGGCAAGAAAATTATGCATTATCAGTTTCTTCAAAAGAACACTATGCATTATTATCTTTTACATTTAATTACATAAACAACGCTGGCAATCGTGATAATATTAAAATCGAAATAAATTTCATGGACAGATGTCATATATTACCTCTTGAAAGCAAAAAGATTTTAGTCAAAGGAATTTTTAATTCATTTGAAGTGTTAACACTAAACACCATCGAACTTTATGCGAGCAAAATAAACGCATTATTATCACGTGCAACACCTAGAGACTTATATGATGTAACTAAAATGATTGAAAATAATATTATTAAAAGCACAACAACGCTTAAAAATGCTTAATTTTTTATAATATGATTGGCGGTGAACAAGATATCGACAATTTATCTTTTGAAAATATTGAAAAAATCACTTTTACGAATTTTAAGACTCAATTAAAGCCTGTTATTGCAAAAAGTGACAAATTTAATATTGAAGAAGCAAAAACAATGGTAATAACTTATTTAAAAGATTTAATTAAAATTACTGAAAAAGAACAAGAATTTATTGAAGAATTCAAAAATAGAAATTACAAACCAGAATTGCTATTTGAAAGCAAAGAAATTATAAACAATATTAAATTACATCCAATGGCACTTTGGAGATGTAAAAATAAATAATAATTATAAACACTTAAGTATTAATTGTGTTTAACATTTTATCAAATCTAAATTTAAATCATATAAAGCATTATTTATACTTATAATATCAAATTCTTTTTTTCTAATAAAATATCTTATAACTATATCTTTTTTAATAGAATTAGATAATGTATATCCAGCTTTTTCAAGCAATTTTAATGTATTTTCTTCATCTAATTCCAATCCAACGCACATCTTAATTGCGGTATCTTTATCTGGATGATAATTAACATCTTTTCTAATCTTAGAAAATGTTTGTTTTGTTATAAATGCTTTTTTATACACATCAGGATCATTCATGTTTTTATTATCAATAATATGAAAAACTTCTTCTTGCCATGAGGAATCTATTTTAATATTTGAATCATCAATAAGTGGGACTTCACAAAATAAACACGCTGCTTTATTTTTTAGAGTTTTATGTAATATACGTGAAGTTTCTAATTCTACATAGTTTTCAGCTATAAAAGATTGAATCACTTTTAATTTTTCTAAGTCTGTTTTCATTTGCTTTATCCTTAATTAAGAACTTTATCTACAATAAATGAATATTATTTTTTGCAAATAGTTCAATATCTTCTTTTGACCAATAAGATGCTTGTACTTCACCAATATGTACTTTTTTAAGCATAAACATACACATTCTAGATTGACCAATACCACCGCCAATAGTAAGTGGAAGATTATTATTAATAATATCTTGATGATATGGTAAATCCAATTTAAATTCTTCATTTTTTTCTTTTAATTGTTTTAATAAAGATTCTTTATTTACTCTTATACCCATTGATGATATTTCATAAGCAATACCCAATGGTTCATACCAAAGTAAAATATCACCATTAAGTGACCAATCATCATAATCAGCGGCACGTCCATCATGTGGTTGGCCATTATTTAATTTACCGCCGATATGCATTAAAAATATTGCACCATGTTCTTTTGCTTCAATATTTTCTCTTTCTTTTGCTGTTAAAGAAGGATATTTTTTTTCTAATTCTTCACTAGTAACAAAAGTGATATCTTCCGGCAATGTACATTTACCTAATACCGGATAAGTAATATGTGCTTTTCTTTCTGTATCCTTAAGTACTTCATAAATATCTTTAACAATACGAATCAAAAAATGTTCATTTCTTTCTTCATTTGATATAACTCTTTCCCAATCCCATTGGTCAACATATAATGAATGTAAATTGTCTAAGTCTTCATATGGTCTAATTGCATTCATATCTGTATATATTCCAGAATCAGCGGTAAATCCATATTTTTTCAATGCATTTCTTTTCCATTTAGCTAATGATTGAACCACTTCTAAATGGTGATTATTTTCAAACACATTAAAGCCAACTGCTTTTTCATAGCCATTTAAATTATCATTTAATCCAGTCTTAGGATCAACAAATAACGGCGCAGACACTCTTGTCAAATTAAGTTTTATCGCTAATAAATTCTCAAATGTATCTTTAACTAATTTAATAGCTATTTCGGTTTCTTTTAATGAAAGTAAAGATTGATAATTTTCAATAATAATATTGTTTTTCATAGTCACAACTCCTAAACATTTTTATTATTTTACACTAAAATAATAAAAGTTTTAATAAATTTTAAATATTTATTTTATTTTTGGAAAAATAGTCCAACGTAACATAGCAACGGAATAAGGCACTAATGTAATATTGGTCCTTGTAACATTATTAAACTTTTTATCTTTAATCGATGGAGTAAACAACAAATCACCACCCTAGATTTTAAAGAGCCAAAAAAAGCAGGCATCACACTTAAGTGCCTGACTGCTTTTAAAGATAAATAATTTAATAATCTAATCCGCCAACGCCATCAATTAATCGTATATATCCTTTATCACTTTTCATAATAAATATATACGCACTGACATTGCCGTCTTGCTTTACGTAACATACATTACCTTTTACGGTTGTTGTAGATAATTTATATCCTTGTGCTTCTAAAGAACTAATTATTGCGTTATATGTTTCATTTAACGAATCACTATAAACAAATGCTTCATCTTGATACAAATAACCATATTCTAAGAAACTATATTTAATATCTTTATCCGCGCAATAATACATTTCTACTTTTGTATTTGCCGGTAAGTTAAATGTTAAAGCATCTACACCATTTTTTTCACCAAAACGTTTTCCAAATTCATTTAAATTATCTAAATAAGTTGTTGATAATGGCTCAGTTCCTTTATATATTGCAATTTCAATTCTATTAGTGAAATCTTTATGACCAGCATATGTATAATCATCCGTAGAATATAAAGCCATATCTAAATATACTTTTTCATTACTACCATCTATCGCCTTTGAAAATACATAATGGTTACTTCCACGCGTATTATAAGTATAAATAGAATTGTCATTATTTCTAACAGCGGTATATCCTTTTTCAGTTCTATACTTTGAACGCAATTCTGAAAAAATATCACTATTAGTATTTATCGTAACACAGGCAATATGCTCATCATTTTTATATTCTTTTCCAGCATAACTTGTTAATTCAAAATAGTTTAAGTCTGCATCATATACGCCATCCATTTGAATAAAGTCATCAACGTTGAAGAATGATAAAGAGTCACGTAATTGCTCTTGAACAGTTCTATAATAAATCAATTGTCCTTTATATATCCACATATTGAATACCATATCACCATCTTCGCCTAAAGTATTTTCTTCAGCAAATAAGTCTACATAAAAATTATCCTTTTGATAAATAATATGCCTACGCTTATATTCATCTCTAATTTCATTAATTTTCTTAAAGCCAATACTTTCAATATTGCTAATTTGTGTGTCATACTCAGATTTAGACATAGAAGAAGATTGATAATATACCCCAGATGTCTTGCCTTCTTTTCCGTACATTTCTTCTAAGCTCATCGCAGTATGTCCGCCAAAGCGATAGCAAGAAAAGTCAGTTAATTTTGCAAATTTGAAATTTTTAATACCAACAACTTTTTCAACTTTTTCAGTTGGAGAAAGTTGTAAAGAAATAGAACTTTCAGATCCATATTCTAGTTTTACAGTATAAAAATATGTTGGATCAAGTCTAATAATAAATTTATCTAGTAAAACTTCTTTAGCATCTTCATTACCGTATATTCCAAATTCTTTCAACGATTGAAGAATTTGATTCTTTTTTTCAAGTTGCATATTTGTTGGTAAAACCAATTTCATATGATAATAGTCTTTTGTATCACTAGAAGGTATTGCTGGACAAACCATATCTATTTCGACATTTTTATTTTCTATCAAATTGCTTTCAAAATCTTCAGAAATATAGGCTGCAGTTGAATAAATAGAGTCTCCAAACACTGGTGATTGAGAGAAAAAATTCGCGGCATAATAACCAGAGCCATAAAGATCAGCGATTGGTTCTTCGTCAAAATATGGAAAATAATCTTGTTCATCAATTACAGTAAATGTTGCATCTTTAATTAGTGAAACATAATTATCGCAAGCTATTGTTCCTTTTACTTTTATTAGTTCATTTATCTTTGGTAATGTATCTTTTTTTGATAACTGGACTTGAATGCCTACATTGCCTAATGTAAGACTTTCCGAACTAATATAAACATTATTATTGGCATCAAATGATGATACTACACCTTCAATTACAACTTGCTCATCTTTATAAAAAGAAATATATGTTTTGTTATCTTCTGCAAAATACCCCATCTTCAAGTCATATAAACGTGTATTAATTTTTCTTCCTTCTTGATTCCATAATT
>CAKPAV010000090.1 GCA_934133115.1 uncultured Bacilli bacterium | reverse complement strand
TCTGCCGTAAAGGAAAAAATGAAGTATTCCAAAACGGCGGGGTCTGCGTCCATAGGCTCGGCTTCCCCGGAAAAGGGTAAGCCCATAAGCCCGTAGAGCATTTTGATGATTTTGAACAGCTTCCCCCGGTCGGCGGGAGTGTTCATGGTAACAAGAATATCTGTCAAGCGGTTTATGGTTTCCATGTCGCCGCCCGTCGTTACCCATACCATTTCTGCGAATGGCTGCGTGATTGCCCCGGCTACAAGGTTTATCTTATCCTTGCCGATTTCGCCGGACGGGAGTATAATGCCCTTGTCTAAAAGCTCGTTTTTCATGTCGTCCTCCTGTTCATGCGCCTAAATTTTTGACGCTATTTTGCCGCCCTTGCTCCCAAAGTGGGCTTGTAAAGAGATACGGCGTGATATAAGCAGAAACGGCAAGAACCTTGAAAAATCAATGGTTTTTGCCGTTTTCTATAAAGGCTTGTAAGAAGTTATAAGACGATTTCCGTCTATAAAATCAATAAAAAATTATTAACTTCATCACTATATTTTTTCATTGTCTTTAACCTCATTTTAATAAAATAACGTTAAGAATTGGTCTTAACGCTATTTTGTTTTCTAATTATAAATATAATTAATCTCCTAAATCATCAAAAATAGAAATTTGTTCATAGCCATTAGATGAATCTTCTTCATCTTGTGGTTCTTCTTCTACGCGACTTAATTTCATTTCTGGGAGTTTAGTTTTACCTTTTAATGCTTTAAACTCATCATCGACATATTCAATATAATCAATATAGCCATCAACGATAGTATTTTTATCACTTAATTCATCCATGTTCTTCTTAGCATATTTATCACTTGGAGTAGGTTTGAAATCAGTAATATTAACATTTAAAATATCACGATTATCAAGTACTAAGTTGATGTTAACGTTATCAAGACCTTTAACAATCTTCTTAGCGTACACTAAGTTATGAGGATCAGACTTAAAGCATTTGAAGGAATTTTGTAATTTTCCTAAACGCGCTGTTAAAGTTAAATATGATGAATCAAATATTCTTTCGGTGCCATGATCGGTAAATAGAATGAATTTAGCTTTCTCTTCAGGCATCATCGCATACATTCTAACGACTTGATCGCCGTTTCTTAATGACATTGCTTTAACACCACTTGTTCTAATTCCGGTTGGAACAATTTCGTTTTCATTATAGAATGAAACATTACCTTGGCTGGAGAAAATAGCAATATCACTATTTCCCGATAAAATAACTGCATCAACAACCTCATCATCTCTTAATAAACGCATACAGCCTAGTGGACGAGTATATCTAGTTGTTTCAAATTCATTAAGCATAGTCTTTTTAATTTGTCCCAAACGAGAAACAAGGCCAACACTTAAGTCATTACGGAACTTAGATACTGCAATAACACGAATAATCTTTTCTTCGCTACCTAATTTAACAATGCTTGAAATATGTTTACCTTCATCTTTCCATTTGGTTTCTGGAATTTCATGAACTGGAACAAAGCAATAATTTCCTTTATTTGTAAAACATAATAAATAGTCAAGAGTAGTTAATACACGATATCCCATCAACACATCGCCATTTTTAATACCTGGTAATGAACCATCACTAGATTTTTGTGATTTTAAAGAGGAGCGCTTAATATAACCATCTTTAGTAACAACGACATAACAATCTTCTTTAGCAATTAAATCACGTTTATTAATTGTGATTGTTTCGCCTTTTTCTTCAATTGATGTACGACGATCATCCCCATATTTATCCGCTATCGCTTTTAAATCTTTGATAATGACTTTGTGTAATTTACGTTCATCCGCAAGAATTTCATTTAATTCTTTAATTGAGGCTTCTAACGCATTCTTTTCATTAATAAATGTAGTAATATCCGTATTAGATAATTTATAAAGTTGCAAATTAACGATGGCTTCAGCTTGTGCATCAGAGAATTTAAACTTATCCATTAAATTATGCTTAGAATCAGCTTTATCTTTAGATCCACGAATAATACGCACTACTTCATCTACAACGGAAATTGCTTTAATTAATCCTTCCAATATATGTAAACGATTAGTTTGTTTTTCTAAATCAAATTTAGAACGACGGGTAATAACATCAACTTGGTGAGCAACATAGGCATTAATAAATGATTTTAAATCCAATGTTTTTGGTCTACCATCCACAATAGCAACCATGTTAGCACTATAAGAGGCACGAAGTTTAGTTTTATTTAATAAATAATTTAAGACAATATCAATCTTAGCATCTTTTCTTAAGTCAATAGCAATTCGAAGTCCTTTACGATCTGATTCATCACGCACTTCTAATAAGCCATCAACAGCCTTATCATGACATAAATGATCGATTTCAACAACGATATCCGACTTTAAAATTCCATATGGAATCTCAGTGACAATAATTTGATTAATATTTTTATCATCGGTAAGAGTTTCAGTTCTTGATGCGACTTCAATACGGCCTTTACCAGTTTTATAAATAGAAGTAAGTCCTTCTCCTTTATAAACGATACCACCTGTTGGAAAGTCAGGGCCTTTAATAAATTGCATTAAATCTTCATTAGTGAAGTTTTTATGTGATAAGCCATATATTGTAGCATCTATTACTTCACGTAAATTGTGAGGGGGAATGTCGGTTGCAACCGCAACAGCGATACCTTCACTACCATTCACAAGTAAATTTGGGAATCGGGCTGGTAAGACAATTGGTTCTAGATTGGTATCATCGAATGTTAATTGCATATCAACTGTTTGTTTATCTAAATCACGAATTAATTCATTAGCAACTTCTGATAAACGCGCTTCAGTATAACGATAAGCCGCTGGGCTATCACCATCAATAGAGCCATTATTTCCTTGGAAGTCAATCAAAGGAAGACGCACTTTCCATTCTTGTGACATTCTTGCTAATGCTGAATAAATAGATGTATCTCCATGAGGGTGAAATTTACCCATAACATTACCAACTGCATGCGCACATTTTCTTGTTGGTTTATTAAATGTATTACCTTCTAGGTACATAGAATAAATGATACGACGTTGAACGGGTTTTAATCCATCACGAACATCAGGGATAGCACGATCTTGAATAACATACTTAGCATATGTGGCAAAACGATCACCCATGACAAATTCTAAAGGAGAGTCTTGAATATTTTCGTTAATTACTTCTTGTTCTATTACTTTTTTCTTAGCCATTAACGTCTAACCTCCTTCATAAATTCATCATCAACATTAAAGTCAACATTTTCTTCAACCCATTTTTTGCGGACATCAGTATCTTTACCCATTAAGACACCAACACGATATTCCACTAGTAATGGATCTTCAATATTTACACGAATTAAAGTACGAGTTTTCGGGTTCATAGTGGTGTCCCAAAGTTGCTCTGCAGACATTTCACCAAGACCTTTATAACGTTGGATTTTATATCCGGCACCAACTTTTTGTTTAGCTTTATCTAAAGATTCATCATCCCAAGCATATTCCATAACTTTTTGTTTATCTTTTGTTTCTTTAGAAACACCATAAAGAGGTGGAACAGCAATATAAACATGTCCGGTAGTAATTAAAGGACGCATATAATGATAAAAGAAAGTTAATAATAAGGTTTGAATATGCGCACCATCGGTATCAGCATCGGTCATAATAATAATTTTGTCATAGTGAGCATCACTAATATCAAAGCCTTGACCATATCCAGCACCAATAGTATTAATTAAAGTTGCAAATTCTTCATTTTTAAGCATTTTATCCATCGCAACTGTATCTGTATTTAATGGTTTACCTCTAAGAGGTAGAACGCCTTGATGCATACGGTCACGACCAGATTTAGCAGTACCACCAGCGGAATCACCCTCGACGATAAATAATTCATTTTTAGAAAAGTCTTTTGATTGAGGGGGAGTTAATTTACCAGATAAAATAACTTCATTTTTTAATTTTTTATTAGTGTTACGCGCTTCTTCTTTTGCTTTACGAGAAGCAATACGAGCGTTTTGAGCATCGATACATTTTTTAATTAAAGTAACCGCAAATTCTTTATTTTCACTTAAATAATAAGTAAATTGCGAATATACAAAGTTATTAACTAATTGTAAGGCTTCTGGAGTACCTAATTTTCCTTTTGTTTGTCCTTCAAATTCTAGTTGATCTTCAGGAATTTTTAAAGAAATAATCGCAGTAATACCTTCACGAATATCACTACCTTCTAATTTGATTTTTCCACGTAACAAATTGTTATTAGTAGCATAATCATTTACAGCACGTGTGATACCAGTCCTAAAACCAGTTTCGTGTGTACCTCCATCACGAGTACGAACATTATTAACATAAGAATAAATTCTTTCATCGTAATATCCAGAACAATATTGAAAAGCAATATCCATTTTGATATGTGATGTATTATCTTCAAAATCAATAACCGGAGATAGTGGAGTATTATTAGCATTTAAAATACCAACATATTCTTGTAAACCATTTTCATAATGGAATTCAACAGACTCCCCAGTTCTTTCATCTTTTAAAATAAAATGAACTGTTTTTAATAAAAATGCTGATTCTTGTAAATGGTTATATATAGTATCCCATTTAAAATCTACTGTCGAGAATACAGAGGCATCAGGTTTAAAACGAACTAAAGTACCATGACGATTAGTGCGACCAATTAATTTTAATGGTTCAACAATCTTACCGCCATTAGCAAATTTTATATAATATTGTTCACCTTTTGTACATACTGTGCATTCTAGCCATTCGCTTAAAGCATTAGTGACAGATGCACCAACACCATGTAAACCAGCACTTGTTGTATAAGCTTTATCAGAGAACTTACCACCAGCATGTAATTCGGTAAATACTAATTCAATAGCTCTTTTACCAGTATCTTTATTGACACCAACTGGGATACCACGACCTTCATCTTGAACACTTAATGAACCATCTTTATGAATAGTAACAGTTATAAACTTACCAAATCCTGATAATGCTTCATCAACCGCATTATCAACAATCTCCCAAACTAAGTGATGTAAACCCATTGCATTAGTGGAACCAATATACATCGCAGGACGTTTTCTAACACCTTGAAGACCTTTTAATAACACGATGTCATTTTCATCATATACGTGATTACTTTTGACAGGCATAAAATCAACTCCTTAATAATTAACATTAACTAAATTATTATAGCAAAGTTTTTATTGAATTTGTAACATTTTATTTATAAAATAATACAAGTATAGGAGAGTGACTTTATGGATATGTACATAAAAGTATTAATTACTATCTTTTGTATCATACTTTGTTATTTAATTGGAGCAATTCCAAATGGACTAATAATTGGAAAAATATTTAAAAAAACTGATGTTCGTGAATTTGGTTCACATAACACCGGTGGCACAAATGTAGGACGTGTTTTAGGAAAAAAATTAGGCGCATTAACAATTGTGATGGATGCTTTTAAAATTATTATTCCATTTTGGATATTAAGAATTTTGCTTCCATTTTTTATTGATTCTAATATTCATGTTATGACTATATGCTATATTGCCTTATTAATGGCTTGTGTGGGTCATTGTTATCCGGTTTATTGTCGTTTCAAAGGTGGAAAAGCTGTAGCAACTTTCTTTGGTTGTTTAATTGCCACTAATTACGTACTCCTTCTTGTTTTCGTGGCGGTGTTTGCCATTGTTCTAATTGCTAAACGTATGGTGTCTCTAGCTTCAATACTTGGAAGTATTGCAGTAAGTGTCGTAGCAATTTTAATGCTTGGCTTTAATGTTGGTTGGGTTGGTATGTGGCCAATGCTAAATTATGAAATACTTTATACAGTTGTAATCATGATTAATACACTTATTCTTATTAACCGCCATAGTCCAAATATTGATCGTATTCTTTTAGGCCAAGAATCACAAATTAAATGGTTAAAAAGCAAAAAGTAATTAATTAGTAGATAATTAGTAGTTTATTAGTAAATATATAGTTTTAGAGCAATAAAATGAAAATCCTGATGTTTGACGTCAGGATTTTCATTTTATCGATTTTTGTTCATAGAATTCATTACAGCACGAATTTGCGCTTCTGATGGTTTTCTACCCATTTGCATGAACATAGCGCGAATCATATTCTCATTAATTGGAGGGTTTTTCTCGATTTCTTTTTTGATAAGGTTACGAGCAACAAGGAATCCGACTATTCCTCCTGCTATAAATCCAACAATAACGTAGATAAGTGTTAACCACCATGCTGTACCACCAGCTAATATTACTAGCAATGTCATAATTATCACCTCAAATGTATTTTACATTAATAGGCGCATTATAGCAATTAAAAGTTAAGTTCGACTAACGAAAATACACATTTACTTGATGAAAATCACTATCATCAAAGAAAGTATCAATGCATTCAATAATCTTTAAAGCATCTTGTTTTGATTTAGTTTCACTAACTGCTAAAACATCTACATCACTTATTTTCCATTCAACATAGGCTGAAGGAAAGCCTAGTTCTTTAATTGAAGTACGCATTTCATTTTCTAAATCAATGATGTATTCGATTTCTTCAATGCGTGAAGCAGCATCAAGTTTTTCAGTAGCGCTATAATCAGAACTTTCCATAATATCTAATTGGACTTGTAGTTCTTCTTTTAAACCCGAAGTGCGTTCTAAAATAATTCCTTCAATATATGGATCATCAGCATTTTCTATGATGTTATTCACCGGATCTGTTTTAGTGGGACTTTTCACTCCTGTTGGTAACATGACATAATAAACTGATAAAACCATTGCTAAAGAAAATAATGATAAAAATGTAACAACACGTTTTTTCATAACATTTCCTCCCATTCATTAGATTTTACGCAAGCAAAATATAAAAAAGAACAATAATATTATGAATATTTAAAATGTAGAATTTTGTAA
>CAKPAV010000089.1 GCA_934133115.1 uncultured Bacilli bacterium | reverse complement strand
TCGCGGTAAATAGACTCAATCGAATTATATAAAATTTATTTATAAGCTTAGGATATAAAATTCTAGGCTTTTTTATTAAATCTTTACTTATTTTGGATTTTTATGCAATAAATCTTTACTTTTTTATAAAAACAACACATAATAAGTAAAGAAAGAGGTGTATTAATATGTACTCTTATCAACCATTAGAAAAAAGACTCAATGATAAAGGATTAAACAAATCTGATTTGACGATTAATTTAGGAATATCATCAAAAACTATTGCTAAAATGTCAAAAGGTGAAAAAGTTGCTAATCGGGTTCTTTTGAAAATTGCAAATTTTTTGAACTGTAAAGTAGACGAACTATTTACGATTACTTATGACAACCCTATTCTTCAAATTTTAAAAGAAGAAAAAAGTATCAAATTATCAGGTGGACTTTATCATGAATTACAAGTTAGAATGACATATAATTCCAATCATATTGAAGGATCAAAATTAACGGAAGATCAAACTAGGTTAATATTTGAAACAAGAACCATTGATGCTGATGATGGTGTTTTGGTTGATGATATTATTGAAACAAGTAATCACTTTAGGGCAATTGACTATATAATTGATGTTGCTATGGAACCATTAAGTGAAGAAATCATCAAACATATTCATTTACTTTTGAAACAAGGAACAAATGACTCTAATTTTGATTGGTTTATGATAGGTGATTATAAAAAAAGATCTAATGTGGTTGGTGGAAAAATTACATGTCGCCCAAGTGAAGTAGCTAATGAAATGAAGAAATTATTAAATAATTATTTATCAAAAAAGAATATTAGTATTGAAGATATTATTGAATTTCACGCTAATTTCGAATATATCCACCCATTTCAAGATGGAAATGGAAGAGTTGGTAGACTTATTGCTTTAAAAGAATGTTTAAGATTTAACATAATTCCATTTATTATTGAAGATTCAAAAAAATCTTTTTATTATCGTGGCCTTGCTAATTGGAAAGATGAAAAAGGATGGCTTATTGATACTTGCCTTGATGGACAAGATGCATTTAAAAGATTATTAGAATTACTAGATATTAATGTTTGAGTTCCAGCGCTTATTATAAGCGCTTTTTTCTTTCTTCTCAAATGTCATAGTTTTTTGCTTTCACTAAAAAAATTATATCATAGAATTATGTAAAAAGTTAAAAATTAATTGTAGAACTAATAAGATAAATCATAATTATAGATACAAAAAAGTTTGGCAAATTTCATGCCAAACTTTATTTTTTTCCTGGCGGAGAATTAGGGATTTGAACCCTAGCGCCCTGTTACAAGCCTACGAGCTTTCCAAGCCCGCCCCTTCAACCACTTGGGTAATTCTCCAACGCTTGATAATTGTATCATTATTTTTCACTTTTGTCATTATTTTTTTGCAATTATGACTTATTTAAGTCATAATATTAGCGAAGAGAGTGATGAGTATGCAAGAGATATTAATAACCAAAGAAAATGAAGGACAACGTGCGGATAAATTTGTTCGCAAGTTTTTAAATGATGCCCCGCTTTCTTTTATTTATCGTATTTTTCGAAAAAAAGATGTAAAGATTAATGGACACTGGATTAATATTGATTATATCTTAAAAAAAGATGATATTATGAAAATTTATGTAACTGATGAACAATTAAAGGAATTTAATAATCCTCGTCCAATTGAATCAATTAAATTTAATCATGAAATTATTTATGAAGATGATAATATTTTAATAGTTAATAAACCACGTGGATTACTTGTTCATGGTGATGAAAAAGAAAAGAGAATGACATTATCAAATCAAGTATTAAGTTATTTATATGCAAAAGGCGAATATAATCCGAAAACATCACAAGGATTTACACCCGCACCGGCACATCGTATTGATCGTAATACTTCTGGATTAGTGGTATTTGGTAAAACTATTAGAGCTTTACAATGCTTATTAGAACTATTTAAAGATAAGGAAACATTAGAAAAGGAATATTTAGCTTTAGTGGTTGGAAAAGTTAATAAAGGAGGGAAAATTGACGCACCTTTATTTAAAGATGCCGCAAGTGGATTAGTGAAAGTGGATTTTCATTCTTCATTTGCAAAAAGCGCTACTACAATTTATGACGTTGAAGAAAAATTTGAAAATTATACATTATTAAAAATAAGAATTTTAACTGGCCGAACTCATCAAATTCGTGCCCATATGCTTTATATTCATCATCCAGTTGTGGGCGATGGAAAATATGGCGATTTTGCTACGAATAGATATTTCAAAGATACATTTAATTTTGAAAATCAATTTTTACATGCTCATAAAATTGAATTTAAAAATGTTTTGGGTGAATTAAGTTATTTATCCAATAAATGCTTTGTTGCTAATTTAACAAAAGAAGAAAAAGATATATTAAGTAAATTAGTGTAGGTAAAAAACATGATATCGTTATCTTTGATTTTATTATTAATAAACATTATTGTTATAGTTGCTGTTATTTTTGCAAATGTTTTTAAATCACGTGTTATTGCCACATCACTCTTAATGGTGGACTTATTTGCCATGCTATTAAAAGTATTTGATAATTATGTATTTAATAACCAAATTGAAGATTTTTTTATTGATTTAGTTCGTTCTCTAAACTTAACAGCAAGCGCAACAAATCCAAACTTTATCGTTTTTATTGCGGGATTAATTGTGCTTTTACAATTATTTGTGGCTTGGTTAATGCTTTATGCTTTGTTAAGAAGGTTTGTGCCATATAAACCTCCAGTACTTTTATCAAAACACGAAGAAAGAACTTTATTAAATGAAGCGGTACTTTGGAAATCATTATTATTTATTTCTTTAAATGTTATGATAATTTATGTTTTAGCAATATTAAATCATGCTGCTAAATTGCCATTTGGTTTGTTAGAGCCATTGTTTCGTATTGGATTTGGGGTGAGATTATGAACCCTAGAGAAAAAATATTGTTATTATCCGAAATGTTTGAAGTGGATGTAAGTAAACACATTCAAGCAGTTTTAAGCGAAATTGAAAATAGTGAACATTATAAACAATTAGTTATTAATGTGGAAATGGCATCAAAATATCAAGTTCCATATACGGAAAAATTTTTAAAAGAATATGAAGAATTAAGTATAAATAAAATTACATCCATCAAAGATGCTTTTATTGCACGCGCTAAAGTTGATTATTTATATCAAATCTCGCAACCGAAATATTTCATTAATCCTATTATGTTTAATCCTATGGAAATGAATACAAGTATTACAATGATTGGAGAGCTACCTTGCTATTATCATAACAAAGAAATGACTATTGATGAACTAATTACTAGCGAAGAAATAGCCAACAAGGATAAAATTAAAGTGACTAATGAAATCACTAAAAAATGGGCGGAAGATGCGCAAGAAATTATAATAGATAAAGTTAATTTTTTAATAAGTAAACGTAATAAATTTTATTTTAAAGGAAACATATTTTCCGTATTTAAAAGAGGCTTAATTTACCCGATTTTAATTATTTTAGGTAATATTGTATTCTTTGTTAGTATATTTTCTTCTTCAAAATTTATAAGTACTGTTTTATTAGGACATAGCGTGTCGAGTTATTTTTTCTTACTCTTTGTCATTTTCTTATTTCTTCTAGAAGCTGGAGAATTATTAAATATTCGCATGGAAGAAAGTTATTTTGATGAAAAAAAATATTGTTATACTTATTTAAAAAGTCATGCCTATTTATCAGTTAAAAGTTTGGAGGATTCGATATTTAAAATAAAAAGAATTTTATTAGAGGCAATTAAAGAGAAAAGCAAAGTTAAAACCCCAATCACTAAAGTTAACTATTTAGCAAATTATCGAAGAATCATTTTGTTTTTAGAATCAAAAGTAAATATTAGTGAAAAAAAGTATAAAGAATCCACAATTAACACTATAAATATTATCCGCTTAACTATATTAGTTCTGTTCTTATTATCTTTAATAGGCTATGCAGTTATTATGTGCATTTCTTATTTGAAAGGCGGTGTTATTTAATGGATTTGGATGTGTATTTCGACGATTTACATATCACTAATTTAATTGAATTAGGTCAAAACATGTATAAATATCCAGATTTAGCATTTAGCTTAATAATTCGTGATGATTTTCAAAAATCATTAAAAGAAAACGAACCTTATTTATATCAAAAATTCGTGCAATTACAAGATATTGCCGATGATGATGAATTTGTGTTTAAAGTTAGTTATTTGTTCTGTCCATATATGACACTTAGGTATCATGGATATCGCTTTGATAAATTAGAAAATCTTGGCGAAAGAATGATTAACTATGGTCCGGTTGTAGATATCTATCTTATGGATTTAATTAAGTTTAAATTATTATCCTATGTATATGAATTACAAGGTTTAAATACTATTTCTAAAGAAAATTACTTAGCTATAAAAAAAGCAGAAGAAATGGTAATAACTAATCCGAATAAGGCATATTTTACATTAGCATTTGACTTATCTAAGTCAAAAGTTTTAGTATATAATGGTAAGCCATATATTACTCCAAAGTCTTTTTTAGAAGTAATGAGTAGTGATGTTAATATCACCAAATTTGCCATTGACTTTGAAGATAACGAATACTTTTTTGCTTGGCTACGATTTTTAAATTATGAAAATCGTTTAAAAAGATTTAGAAATCTAGTAAAATTTATAGAGGAAAGAGAGAAAATATAAAATGAGTATTATTGAAACAAATTATCAACGTTGGTTAAACTCGCCTGTTGTTGATGAAAAAACAAAAAAAGAAATTTTATCTATGAGTGAAGATGAGAAAAATGATGCATTCTTCAAAGATGCAGAATTTGGTACAGCGGGAATGCGTGGTATTTTAGGACCAGGTACTAATCGTCTTAATATCTTTACTGTTCGTAAATCAACAGTGGCATTTGGAATGTACTTACTTGAAAAATTCCCTAATGCTAAAACTAGTGGTGTTGTTATCTCACATGATAACCGTCACATGTCCCGTGAATTTACTTTAGATACTGCGAAAACATTAAATGAAATGGGTATTAATACATTTATTTTTGATAGTTTACGTCCAACTCCAGAACTTTCATTTGCGGTTCGTGAATTAAAGGCTGTGGGAGGAGTTATGATTACGGCAAGCCATAACCCACGTGAATATAATGGTTATAAAGTTTATGATGAAAATGGTTGCCAATTAGTGCCTTATCGTATTGAAAGATTACTTGAAATTCTTGCTACTTTACCTGATGAATTATCTGTTACTTATAAAAAAGCAAAAGTCCCAGGAAAAAATGTTATTTTAGATGATAAGATTGATAATCGTTATGTTGAGGAAGTATTAAGTATTCGTTTGAATCCCGATTTAGATAAAAAAGGATTTAAAGTAGTTTATACTCCACAACACGGAACAAGTTATATACCTGCAATGAAAATATTTGAAAAAGCTGGTTACAAAGATAATATCTTCCCAGTATTAAGTCAATGTACGCCAGATCCTGATTTCTCAAATACTTTATCTCCAAATCCAGAAGAACCTAAGGCATATATTGAGCCATTAAAATTAGCTAAAGAATTAGATGCAGACTTAATTGTTATGACTGATCCAGACGCTGATAGAGTGGGTGTTGCTTTTAAAAATGCTCATAACGAATTTGAATTACTCACAGGTAACCAATCAGGTGCTTTATTAATTAATTACATATTAGGGGAGCGTAAAGAAAAAGGTTTACTTTCTAAAAATGGTATTATGTATAACACCATTGTTACATCAACATTTGGTACTAAAATTGCTGCTTCATATGGCGTTAAGACTGAATCTTTATTAACTGGATTTAAGTTTATTGGTGACGCAGTTGATTTAGCACTTAAAAATAATGGCCCACATTATGAATTTGGCTATGAAGAATCTTATGGTTGCTTAATTAAACCTTTTGCTCGTGATAAGGATGCACAACAAGCATTATTAATGATTGTGGAAATGACTTTATTTTATTTAAGACATGGAAAAACGTTAGATATAGTTAAAGATGAATTAGAGCAAAAATTTAATTATTACCACGATACACAATTCTCAATTGCTTTTAAAGGTGCAGAAGGACCAGCAAAAATGGATAAATTAATGGAAGATTTACGTAAAGGAATTACTTCTATTGCTGGATTTAAAGTTACGAGAATTGAAGATTATGAAAATAGTGTTGCTACAAACGAAGATGGAACAAAAGAAGTACTTACACTTCCGAAATCTAATGTCTTAAAGTTCTATATGGGTGAAGATAAAATCATTTGTGTACGTCCTAGTGGAACTGAACCAAAATGCAAATTCTATTATGGTGTAAATGATAAAGATAAAGAACTTGTTAAAGATTTACCAGCAACTTTACATAAAGATTTATTAAAAATCTTAGGAATTGAATAAAATACAAAAAGATGAGTGACTCAAGGCCTACTCATCTTTTAAAATACTTTTTAATTCATACATTATGCCATCATGGTCATTATCAAATTTACTAACACGGCTGGCATATTTTTTTAAGTTGTCGTTAGCGTTTTTCATCGCTACGGATATTCCCGCAAATTGGAACATTTGAATATCGTTATTGGCGTCACCAAAGGCAATAATATGATCTTGGCTAATATTATATAATTTAGCAACATCCGCAAGAGCGTGAGCTTTAGTGACATTAGAGAAGAATATTTCCGAATAATGTTCGTAAGCCCCCATCCAAAATCTAATTTCTAATCCTGGGTGTTTTTTTACTGCGGCTTCTAATAAATCATTAGAATCAGTAGAATAGCTTTTGATTATCATTGTCATTGGATCATCAGTTAATGTTTCACGAATATCACCTTTTATTAATTTCATACCTTTAGTAACGAATACACTTTCAAGTGTTTCATCATCTTTTATAATCCAAAGTTCTTTATTTGTTTCACATAAAACATTTTCAATATATTTTGGCCCAACATCATTATAAATTTGTTTAATTATTTCTTTAGGAAAGGCAAAATT
>CAKPAV010000088.1 GCA_934133115.1 uncultured Bacilli bacterium | reverse complement strand
TAATTCTAAAGAAAAAGTAATTCTATTCGTACGTATTGAATTAGTGCCATATCTTGTTTTCATCTTACGAATTATAAATTTATAATCTCTTTTGACATTCATAAGTTTTTCTAAAGTATAAAATCTTGAATCAATATAACGATTTAATAGTCTTATTAAAAGACGCTCTTTTTCCGTTTCATTTTTATAACTTCCGTATCTAGAAATTGAATAAATATTATTGCTAAATGTAATAGGTAACTTTTCTCCAAAAATATAAATATAATCTTCACTACTTTGTTGGTTACGGTCATACATATGCACTAATGATAATTTATGTTGTTCAATTATTTTAACTAATGAATTATAACTTGATAAAGGATGAGCGTAGCAAATTATATCATGGTCAACAATTTTAAAAGATACACGGCGCATACTTCTTTTATTTAAAACGAATTTCACTTTATAATTCTTTCCTTTATATTCAAAAATGTAATCAACCATTAATCTCACCTAAATTAAATTATATAAAATTTAAACATTTTTTTAAATGTTTATTATGAATATGTTAATATTTAAGCGGTGATATTATGGAAAAACTTCTTATTAGTGCTTGTTTACTTGGTGAAAATGTTAAATATAATGGAAAAAGCAATAAAATTGATACTAGTGAAATCGCTAAATATTTTGAGTTTATTCCTATTTGTCCGGAAGTTATGGGCGGATTAGCTATTCCTCGTATACCTAGTGAAAGAAAAAATGATAAAGTCATAAATCAAATTGGTATAGATGTTACTAATAATTATGAGCTAGGTAAAAATATAGCAATAAATATAGCTAAAAACAATCATATTAAATATGCTTTATTAAAAAGTAAAAGCCCATCATGCGGAAATGATTTTATTTATGATGGGACTTTTAGTCATACTTTAATTAATAAAAGCGGAGTGACCGCCGAAGCATTAAAAAAAATAGGTGTTATAGTTTTTAATGAAAATCAAATTGATGATTTATTACATTTTTTAAAAACTAAGACACCTATTAATAATTAGTTTTCTTTAGGAGTAAATCCCAAAACGTCATTGATGATGTTATTTAAATCATTAGTGGTTTGTTCAACCCATTCATTAGTTTCATGAATAGTTAAACTACCAATACCATATGTGAAGAATCTTGCTGCTATTTTTGTATCAAGTTTTGGTTTTGCACCATTTTCTATTAATATCTCAATAATTTCTTCGAAATATGGTTCAATTACTTGTAATACTTGTTCACGAATTGCAAGTCTAACTGTACGATGCATTTTTTTATCGTATTTTACTCTAAATTTCTTAACAATCATCTTTAAATAATGGAAGAAATGATAAACAGCGTGATCTGGATCTTCTTTTGCCATTTTTACCACTCTTTTAAAGCCTCGATGATACTGATTTAAGAATGTTTCTAACACATCACTAAATAATGCATCTTTTGTTTCATAGTAATAATAGAATAATCCTATTTCACAACCGACTCCTCTTACAATACTACGAATACTAGTTCCATCATACCCATTTTCAAAAAACAACTCAGTTGCTACTTCAATCATCTTGTTTTTTGTGCCACCATCATACATTGGTTTTCTTGCCATAAAGCACCGCCTATCTATTTTTTAATATATTTAAATTATACACTCAAAAAAAATTAAAACAACTTTAAAACTAAAAAAATTACGCAAAATTGATATATTTTATACTTAGCATGCTAAAATGTTTTAATAAAGATATTTTTATTAGTTTTGTTTACATAATAAGGAAAAATATTCGATGTTTAATACTTTAAATAAAACATATTTACATAATTATCATTTGCAATTTTTTCATATTTATAATTTCTTCTTTTCGTATTTAAAAAAAATTGTTATTATGAATTTGTAGATTACTTAATATCATAAAGGAAAGGAATGATAAAATGCAATTTATAACTTGGCTATTAAGTTTTAACGAAAGACATTATAAAGATGCAGAGCGTTATCAAAAAAGCGGTTGGTTTGGTCGCATACTTATAATCATTATTTTAAGTGCCTTTAATGTGGGAACGCTATTTGTGGAACACTGGTCTCTTAGTGTATTTGATCAAACACTTGTAGGTGGAACACTTGCTTTTGTTTTATTTGTTGGTTTATTTTTCGGCGTATTAGAAACTAATATTATCCATGCCATCTTTGGCTTTAAAATGTTTGTTTCTGGATCATTAGGTTCTTTAGCGGTTAGAAAATTAAATAAAAATAAAAATGAAAATATAAACGAAAATGACATTAAAGAAATAAAGGATTATAGCAAATACCGTTATTTTGATCTAGTTATTGGCATATTTTCTACTTTACTAACTATCGCCTTTGTTGGCGTAGCAATTTTCTTTTTTGCAAGTAAATTTAATTAAAAACACTTCGAGTGAAGTGTTCTATAAGTATTTACTTTCTTTAAGCATTCGCAATTTGTTATTATCAATGACTTTGATTAAATTAAGTAATAGTTTTTTCGTGTTATCAAAATCATCTTTATGAACTAAAGAAGTATGGGAATGGAAATATCGGCAAGGAATTGATAATGTCATATTAATAATTCCCATTTTTGTTTTATGAATTTCACTAGAATCTGTTCCACCAAATACGCATAGGTCGTAAGTGTAAGGAATAGATTTTCTTTTTGCAACTTCTTCTACTAAATCAAATAGTCCACGATGCGATATGGAGGCTCCATCCATCAACGCTAATGCAGGACCAGTTCCTAGTCTAGAAGGATTATTTTCTGCGCCAGGAGTATCGTAACTTTCGGTGACATCGATAGCAAATCCAATGTCAGGCTCAACTAAATAAGTTGATGTTTTTGCTCCGCGGCAACCAATTTCTTCTTGCGTAGATGCTACAAAAATGACATTTGCAGGTATATCTAACTTTTTAATAGCCTTAAATAAATCAATAATAATTGCTATACTAAGACGATTATCAAATGCTTTACCTAAAAGAGTTTTATGATCATTTAAAACACGGAATTTAGTTAAAGGGGTAATTGGGTCACCAATATTGATACCTAAGTCTAAAATATTTTGTTTTGAACTTACACCCACATCTAAATAAAGTGTATCAATTGGTAAAACTTGATTTTTTTGTTCGCGCGTTAAGCCATGAGGAGGCTCAGCACCAATAACACCAATAAATTCTTGGTGTTTATGATTAGTAACAACCATTTCTTGCGCTAACAAGACATGACTCCACCAGCCACCTACTGGTTTAAGACGAATCATCCCATTATCTAAAATAGAATTAACTAAAAATCCTACTTCATCCATATGAGCAGTAAACATAATTAAAGGCTTTGTTTCATCAGTTTTAAGTTTGCAAATTAGTGAACCCAAGTTATCCGTAGTAATACTCGTACAAATATCTTTTAACTCATTTTTAATATATTCACGAACATCATTTTCAAAGCCAGAAATGCCATTAAGTTCAGTTAATTCTTTTAAAAGTTTAAGCGAACTCTTATTCATTATCGTTTACCTTTTTTAAATGCCAAATATCTTTTGCGTATTCACTAATCGTACGATCACTTGAGAAATATCCAGATTGTGCTATGTTAATTAAAGCCATCTTCGCCCATTTAGACTTATCTTGATATAATTCTTCCACTAATTTTGAAGCTTCTACATAACTTGCAAAATCTTTTAAAATAAAGTATTCATCATTATGATACATTACTTCATCAAAAATCATTCTAAAGCGATCTTTATCTTCATCCCATGTCCCATCAGTTAAAGAATCTAAAATACGTTTAATAAATGGATCTTGATTATAATAATCCCAAGGATTATAAGTATGAGCGTTACGTAATTCATTAACTTCATAATCTTTTAAGCCAAATATTACACAGTTTTCATCGCCAACACGTTCACTGATTTCTACATTAGCGCCATCTAATGTACCTAATGTAATTGCGCCATTCATCATAAATTTCATATTTGAAGTACCGCTTGCTTCTTTTCCAGCTGTAGAAATTTGCTCACTAACATCCGCGGCAGGAATAATTTGTTCAGCAAGAGTAACACCATAGTTTTCAATAAACACTACTTTAATAGATTGACTAATAACTGGATCATTATTAATAACCTTAGCAACTGCTAAAATTAATTCAATAATTTTCTTAGCATAAGCATAACTTGGTGCCGCTTTTGCGCCAAAAATAAATGTATGTGGATACATCTTAAAATTAGGATCAGTTTTTAGTTTGAAATATAAATAAATAATATGGAAAACATTTAATAATTGACGTTTATAAGCATGCAATCTTTTAATTTGGACATCAAATATTGAATTAACATTAAGTTCAATATAGTTATGTTCTTCCACATATTCCGCTAATTTGACTTTATTTTCTAATTTGATTTCATAATATCTGGATTTTAAATCTTCATTATCAACGTAAGTCATTAATTTTGTTAAATCTTCTGGATTTAATATCCAAGAATCACCTATATATTTTGTAACTTCATTAGCCATCTTTGGATTAGCATATAAGAACCAACGACGATGAGTAATACCATTTGTCTTATTGTTAAATTTTTCTGGCATAATTTGATAAAAATCTTTGAATGTTGAACTTTCAAGAATTTGAGTATGTAAAGCTGCAACACCATTAATGCTATAGCAAGTTACAAGTGCTAAACTTGTCATGTGAATCATACCATCTTTAATAATTGATAAACGATTCTTCATATTGTCACTAATATGCAATTCATTTAAACGAATCATAAAACGACGATTAATTTCTTCAATAATCATATAGCAACGTGGAATTAAATGTTGCACATAATTTATTGGCCATTTTTCTAAAGCTTCCGCCATAACAGTATGATTGGTATATGCCATAGCGTGAGTCACTTGATACCAAGCATCATCCCAACCATAATTATATTCATCCATTAATAAACGCATCATTTCTGGAATAGCTAAAATTGGGTGAGTATCATTTAATTGGAAGTTATATTTTTCATAGAAATTATCTAATGTACCATAAAGTCTTAAATGTTCACGCATTGCGGATTGCAATCCCGCTGAAACAAGGAAATATTGTTGTCTTAAACGTAAAATACGTCCATGCTCTGTAGAATCATCTGGATATAAGCCATGACATAATTCTTTTAAAGCTGATAAATAATCAGTAAACTTTTCATCCATTGGTAAATGTTCATCGCTTGGTTCCGCTGACCAGACACGTAATGTATTAACTACTTTATTACGATATCCAATAACAGAAATATCATAAGGCATAGCTTTTACGACTATTGCATCTGCAGTTCTATTACGTAATTCACCTTTTTCATCATAATAGCATTCTGGATGACCATAAAATTTTACTTCAACTGCGTGTTTAGGTTTTTTAACTTCCCAAACATTAGATTTAGCAAGCCATTGATCAGGAACTTCTACTTGTTTTCCATCAATGATAACTTGTTTAAAGAAACCATATTCATATCGGATACAGTTACCAATAACTGGATATCCTAAAGATGCTGTGGAGTCTAAAAAGCAAGCAGCAAGTCTTCCTAAGCCACCATTACCAAGTCCAGCATCCGTTTCTTGCTCTTCTAATTCATGAATATTAATTCCTAAATCATTCAATCCATCTTTAACAACTTCATAAATTCCTAAATTTTGTAAGTTATTTACTAATAAACGACCAATTAAAAATTCCATTGAGAAATAAATAAGTTGTTTTTTACCAGTTCTTAAAACCTTTTCACGAGTGCTACGCCAGTCTCTACTTGCGTAGTCACGCACCATTTCTCCTAAAATATCGTAACGTTCGAATATATGTGATTCATCGATTGTTACACAATATTTATCAAGTAATCTTCTTTGAAATTCTTCTTTAAATTCTTCTACATTATTAAACATACTAACTAACCTTTCTTTTACGCGTAACACATTTAAATATCATTGCCGCAAAACTACCTAATTTTATTGTAATGTGATATGGTCGACCTTCTGGACCTCCCACACTAGTTTTTAATTTTAAACCATTGTATTGGTTTTTGCCACCATAAACATCTTTATCACTATTAAATATCTCAGTATACGTTCCCGGAACATAAGTCGGAATATCATATACTTCATAATAATTTGGGGTCATATTGAAAACGAATAATAATGTGTCATTATTATAAGTTCTTATAAAAGCAAAGACACTTTGATCACAATTATCAACTAATGTCCAAGCATAACGACTAGGATTATATTCATCCATGTACATTGCTTTTTCATGAACATAGATAAGATTTAAATCACGAATCATTCTACTAATAGAATCATGAGCCGGATATCTTTTTAAGTTCCATGGTAAAGACTTATTTTCATTCCACTCATCGAAAGATGCAAGTTCATTACCCATAAAATTAAGCTTTTTACCCGGATGAGCCCACATGTAAGTATAAAGATTTCTTAATTGAGCAAACTTTTCATAATAATCGCCATTAATTTTATTAATGATTGTTCCTTTTCCATGCACTACTTCATCATGGGATAAAGGAAGTAAAAAATGTTCTGAGAAAAAGTAAGCCATCGAGAAAGTAATTAGATTATGATGGTACTTACGATAAATCGGATCTAAAGAATAATATTTTAAAGTATCATTCATCCATCCTAAATCCCATTTATAATCAAATCCTAATCCGCCACTTTCTAATGGAGCAGTAACGCCTTTATACGCCGATGAATCTTCCGCAATTAAAATAGCGTTAGGATGAGCATAATGAAGCTTTCCTGTTAATCTTTTAATGAATTCAATTGCGCCACTATTCTCACCTTTATCAGAATTTCCATGCCAATAAATAACATTGCTAATAGCGTCAAATCTAATGCCATCAAAATGGAAATTAGTTAAGAAATAATTTACCGCACTCATTAAGAATGAACGTACTGGGTCTTTGCCTAAATCAAATAAGGCACTACCCCATTGCGAAAAAGCATTTTCTTCGGAATTATATTCATACATACGACTTCCATCAAATTCAATTAATCCATAATCATCAACGG
>CAKPAV010000087.1 GCA_934133115.1 uncultured Bacilli bacterium | reverse complement strand
CAGTCGAGACCAATTATAAAGATGGCGACCCAGAAAAGATTTTAATGGAACAATTACAAAAAACTGGTAAAGCTAGACCATCAACAGTTGGTTACCCTAAATTTTCAACTTGTTTCAATCAAGTTATTGCGGGTTTGAAAGGTAATGACTTAAAAGGCTTAATTGACAATCAAACAAATGTACTTCAACAAGAATTAAACAGATTAAAATAATTATTTTATATTAAGGAAGGTGAAAATATGATAGCTACAACTTTTATAATATTATTGATTTTTGCTGTTATATTTTTTGTTTTAGTATTAATTGATATCAAAAAGAATAAAAAAGAGCAAGAACATTATAAAGCTAAGACAGTATTATCATCATTTTTGATGTTACTACCGGCAACAATTCTAGCATTTTTGTTTGTCTTGCTTCCAATTATTTATTCTTTAGGATATTCATTTACAAATTTCTATTTATTAAAGCCTAATGATATTTCTTTTATAGGATTCAAAAATTTCGTTTCTATTTTTGAAGAATTTAAAGCGCATGGTGATATTTATTGTGCCTTAAAGAATACTTCGATATTTGTTGTTTTAGTAGTACCACTTCAAATATTTTTAGCTTTAGGTCTAGCATTATTCTGCTCACGTAAAGTTAAAGGCGTTGGTATTTTTAAAGTATGCTTTTTTGCGCCAGTTGTTATTTCTTTAACCGTAACTTCATATTTATGGCTTCAAATTCTTTCTCCATCGTCAACTGGCTTATTAAATTCATTTTTAAAATTATTTAATATTGCTCCTAAAGACTTTTTAAGGGAAGATAGCGCAATGCTTTGGATTGTATTGCTTAGTGCTTGGCAAGGTTGTGGATATCAAATGTTAATCTTCCTTTCAACTTTAGGCAATATTCAAAAAGATTTATATGAAGCTGCCTCTTTAGATGGAGCGAATGCTTTTCAAAGATTTATTCATATTACAATACCAGGTCTAAAGCCAACATTCTTATATGTGCTGATAACTGTTTTCATTGGTGCATGTAGAGTTATGGTTCAACCGATGTTAATGACAGGATATAGAAATAATACTTTAACCTTATCTTATTATATGTACACAACTGGTTATACAAACAGATGGGTTGGTTTATCAAGCGCTGTTGCTTTGTTGATGACAATAGTGATAGGATCAATCACTTTATTACAACGTAAATTTTTAGGAGATAAGAACCAATGAGCAAGCTAGATTTGTTAATAAAAGAGGGCAAGGTTAATAAAATTAAGGGAAGTAAAAAGAAAATAGTTTTAAACACTATTTATTATATTTCGGGAACTATTTTATCTTTAATTTTCCTTTTTCCACTTTTATATATGATTGCAACTTCAACAAAATCTGAAGAAGCAATAGCCCAATGTGCTGGTACATTAAGGATGTTTATTCCAAATTTTAGTAGTTTGTCTTCAATGGTAAAAAACTACAAAATTATTTTTACGAGTTATGGTGTTTGGAAATATGCACTTAATAGTTTTATCTATGCGGGTATAGTTATTGTATTAAATGTTTTAATTAATGGACTTGCTGGATATGTTCTTGCAAAATATCGATTTCCAGGTAAAAAATTCTTTAATTTTATAATTATGTTTTTGATTATTGTACCTGTCGAAACTTCGATTATTCCATTATATGCAATTGTAAAAAATGTTCTTGGTTTAAAAAACGCTTTGGGTGTATTTGCAGTTATTTTGCCGTCCAGTATCTCAATATTTAATATATTCTTATTTAGGCAATTCTTTGTCTCTATTCCTTCTGAGTATGAAGAAGCAGCGCGAATGGATGGACTAAATAATGTTCAAATTTTCTTTAAGATAATTTTACCTATGTCTAAACCTATTGTGGCTACAGATGCGGTTTTCTGTTTTATTGGTGTTTGGAATGATTATTTATGGCCTACGATGGTTTTACCAAGTAATATCAATGGTTGGCCTCTTTATCCAATTCAAGCAGCTTTGACTTCAATCCAAGCAATTCAAGGTATTACCACTGGTGAAATTATGGCTTCATTAGTTATTACTTCATTACCTATTTTTGTGGTTTATGTCGCAGCGCAAAAATATATTGTTAAAGGTTTTGGAACAGCCGGATTAAAAATGTAGGTGATTTTATGGAAATTAAAAAATTGTTACTTATACCTATTTTATTTGCTTCTTTATTAACTTGTGGTTGCAATTATTCAAATATAAATACCAATAAAGAAAATAATAAATTACTATTACATTTTGGATTTGACGAAATTAATAATGAATATACCATAGAAGATGTTTCTAAAAAAAATTATCACGTAAATTACGTTTTTAATGAAGAAAACGCGAATAAGATATTTAAAGAGCCATCACAAGCCTTATTAAAAAAAGGTGTTATAAACAATTCATTATATATGGATGGTTTTTCTACATATTTAAAAGATGATGAATTTATTACTCCTAAAACTGCGATAACTTTATCAAGTTGGATTGCGCCAAGAGTGTTTGAAAATGTTTCAAATTATAGTAATGAATCTATTGCTTCTAACCATACTAGATTAACTTCGATTTTTAATCAAGGTGATATGGAAATGGGCGAAGGATTCACATTTGGTTACGGAAGACTTGGTTTATGGGGGATTCAATTAAATCTCTATAATAAAGATAAAGATGAAAACTTTTTTGTAGGTTATTATGATCCGATTAATACGCTTAATTTATATGAGTGGTCATTTATTACCGCGACATTTGATTCATCAACTGGATATATTGGTTTATTCTTTAATGGTAATGCTTCTTATGAAGCCATTATTCCAGAATTAATAGGTTCAAATATTATTTCTTCTTCTGAACCATTATATATTGGAAAATATAATAATCCAATGGTTGAATTTGGAATTAGTAGACAATTACCTGCGGGATTGTTAGATGAAGTTTCTATATATTCTAAATCATTGAGTCCTAAAGAAATTAAAGAACTATATTCTTTAGGATTAAAAGATAATGTTCACCCTTATCTAGATTTTAATGAAATAGCTTTAGACTCATCACAATATGAAGGTGATAGATATAGACCTCAATATCATGCGTTACCTCCTGCCACATGGATGAATGAACCTCATTCTCCTATTTATTACAAAGGTAAATATCATGTATTTTATCAACATAATCCTTCTGGACCATATTGGTCACAAATAAGATGGGGACATTTGGTATCTGATGATATGATTCATTGGCAATATCTTAAGGATGCAGTTGTACCGACAAAAGATATTTGTCCTGAGGGTGTTTGGACTGGTGGAAGTTGTATCGGACCAGATGGTGAACCATGGCTTGTTATTACTGCTGGAACTAATCATTCGACATGGTCAGGACAAAATATTGCGTATGCTCACCCAAAAGATATAAATGATCCATATTTAACTGATTGGGTTGTCGAATCTTCTGTGGTTATTGAGCAACCTAATGATGACTCTCAAGGTGAAAGAGATCAATTTAGAGACCCATTTATTTGGTATGATGATGGTACTTATTATATGTTGATTTCTACTTCCATACCCGGAAGAGGGGGATCCGCTAATGTATACACATCTAGTAATATGAGAAATTGGGACTATAAAGGTTATCTTTATGAATGTCCACTCGATTTATATCCTGAACAAGGCGCTCACTGGGAATGTGTGGTCTTACTTCCAATTTCAACAAAAGATAAAACAAAAACAAAATATATTTTATTTGATTGTCCTCAATATACTGTGGATGGATTTACAGTTGATTGCTACTATTGGATAGGTAATTTTGATAAAGATACATGTCGTTTTATACCTGATGATAATAAGCCTAGACTATTTGATTTAGGAAGAGGCGTTTATACTGGTCAAAATGGTTATTGTTTCTTAACAGATGAAGATAAAGAAAATGGAACAACCAATTATGAAGATGGTCGTACAGTTATTTATGCAATTGCTCAAGGCAAAGATGCCGGAACCAATCAAAATTATTATGAAGGTTGGGCCCACAATTTTGCTATCCCATTAGAATTATATTTGTCTGATGATGGAAATGAAGTTATACGTGAACCGATTAAAGAAATTGAGTCATTATATGATGGAATATTATATGAGTCAAATGCACCTAAGGGAGTTCATGAGATTAATAATGATATTTCTTCTATTCGTGGCGATATGTTAAGAATTGATATGCAAATTAGCATTGATTCCACTAGTGGCAACTATAAATCAGGGCTTGATATTCGATATAACAAACATATAACTTCTAATGGGGAAACCGAAAAAACTTCATTGGTTTTTGATCAAGATGGTGTGTATGTTGATCGTTTGCAATCAACATTACATGAGTATGTAAATAAACAACCTAGTTATATTTGGAATAATGTCTCTTCAAAATATGATGTGACTATATTACTTGATAGATCAATGCTTGAAATATATGTAAATGGTATTATTTCCTTTACAACAAGAATTTATCCTAAATATGGAGATTCTGATTATTTACACTTTTTTGAGGAAAATTCTTCATTAACCATAAATTCCTTAAAAATAATAAAAATGAAAGGGGCTTATAACGATAATGTCACACCTTCTTATTATGGTAATGTTGGTAATTTGGAGGATTTATTATGAATAAATATGCTAAAATACTAAGCATTGTTTCTTTATTAACGTTATGTTCTTGCTCAAATACCAATAGTCAAACAATAGTCTATAAAAATGAAATTGTAAATGGAGGATTTGAAAGTAGTAATTTGTCAGGATGGGAAGTTTTCGGCGATGCTTTTAGTGATGATTCTGTTTCTTCTCGTCGTACTTTCGAGTTTTCCTATGATAATAAGCATAATCAAATTTCCGTTAATGCTACAGGAAATTGGTATTTATGTGGCAAAGGTTATGATTTAAAAGCATCTAATGCAAGGAGAGGATATATAAAATCATCAACGTTTAGGTTAAAAGATGATGGCTATATTTCTATGAAGTTAGCAGGTGGTGCTTTGATGGATGGAAGAGGGACAAATGCCAAATTAAAAGACCGAACAAATATTTGTTATGTAGGTGTTTATTTAGAAAACAATGACCAAATGGTTGCGCAAATTACAAATGATTATTTTCTTGAGCAAAATGACGATTATGTAGATGTATCTAAATATAATTTAGGGGTCTATAATACTGATAATTTCTATGAATATCAAGTAGATTTATCCAATTACAAAGATGAAAATCTATATTTGAAAATTGTTGATAACGATACTTCATCATATTATGGTTACATTAGTGTTGATGATATTCGAATTGGATTGGATTCAAAATCACAAGAAGAAGGACAATTCTTCATTAAACAAAAAGATTATGTTGATGATGTAGAAGCAAAATCCATTTACGACATTAAAAACGGGGGTTTTGAAACAGGATCTTTAGCAGGATGGGAAATTGTTTCTGGAGATGCTTTTTCTAATGAAGGTATAAATAGTGAGAAAACTTGGTGGAATGAAAATATAACATATGGTAGAGATGGAAATTATCATTATGGTTATTATAATCCAGTAGGAGTAGGTATAATGCGTTCATCTAATTTTATTTTAGGTGGAAGTGGTTATATTACATATAAACTTGGTGGGTGCTCTAATAATGATAAAACATATTTAAGATTTATGGTTCGTTCTGATAAAGGGGATATAGAAGTATTAAGAACATCTAATTATATGTTTCATAATTCACAATTTCCTTATGTCGCTAACGGAATGCGCTTGCTTAATATGAATCAATATTATATTAATTTATCAACATATTTAGGATCGACAATGTATATTGAAGTTGTTGATAATAATGATTCAACGGATGATTTAGGATGTATAACTTTGGACTCCATAGTTACTTATCATGAAGAAATACCTCATTTCTATTATATTAATTCATACGAAGTTAAGTTAAATGCAAATGAAGATATTGAAATTCCATCAATTTATCAAGCGGTAAATGGCACATTTGAAACAGGCGATTTAACTGGATGGACGACTTCATGGACTGATGACAAAGATAGAATAGGCTATGTTTCAAATAATTCATTATGGTGGGATAAATATCAATACAACAAAAAAGGAAATTATTTATTCACTGGTGTGGATGATGAGGCTAAAATTGGAAAATTAATATCATCGTCATTTGTTGTTGGTGGAATTAATAAAATGACTTACTTGCTTGGTGGTGGTAATAACCCTAAATTATGTTATTTATCATTAATAGATGATGAAACTAATAAAGAATTAGCAAGATATTATAACGCTATGTTTAATGATGTTGGTGATGATTCAAGCATTGGCAAGGGTAAGAACCTATTGAATATGTTTCATTATGTCGCAGATTTATCAATGTTTGAAGGAAAGACAGTGCATGTTGAATTGGTTGATAATTCATCCTCATCTTGGGGATTGATATCTTTTGATAGTTTAATAACTTATTATAAAGATGAAAAATCTCTTCCTAATGATTTATTGGAAGCAAAAAATATTTTGCCTAGCGAAACATTAGGTATTGATAATGATTATCAAGTCTTGAATGGAGACTTTGAAACAGGTGATTTAACCGGCTGGCATTATCTTGATGGAAGTGGCAACTTCATTAATATTTCTTATAATGATGTTTGGTGGGTTGAAAATTTCTCTTACAATAAACAAGGCGTTTATTTCTTAAGCGGCTGGAATGGGGAAGAAAATAAAACTGGCACATTAGTTAGTGATGAATTCATTTTATCTGGGTCTGGATATGTGACATTTAAACTTGGTGGAGGCAAAAACACTAATAGTTGCTATATTGAATTTATTGATTCAGAAACAAATGAAGTTTTATCAAGATTTGGAAATGATAAATTTGCTGATTTAACAAGACAATATCAATTTACTAATAAGCCTATTGATTTAAGTAAAGATAATACTTATTTGGCAAATATGGTAGATTATAAAGCAGATTTATCACATTATATAAATACTAATAACATGATATTTACTACTAAAAAGCATTAATTTTTGTATTGTCATTTTAT
>CAKPAV010000086.1 GCA_934133115.1 uncultured Bacilli bacterium | reverse complement strand
TCCAGAAATTCGCTTCTTATCGATTGTAGAATTAAGTGAAATTATGGATGCGATTGATGATGAAGAATGTAATAAACTAACAAAAGAAATTTTATCTAAATACGAAGTCAAAGGAACAATTGATGAAGAAAAGATGGCAGCTTCAGTAAAAGGGAGTCTAGCTTTAGAAAGAATTGCTCGCAAATATGATTCGGAATTACTAGTACTAAATGATATTGATAAAGTCTTACAACGCACAATTGGTTTAAGGCCAGGATTTACACCATGTCCAGGTACTGATGATGTTTTAGTTGTTCCTGAAGGTGATATTGGTGCTGGTTTATGTGCTTATATTTTGAAAAAATTAACATCACAACATGTTTCATTTATTGAACCATTCCATATTGATGCTCAAACTGGTACATTTGCAGCGGGTCATGCTGGTCCTAATGATTATACCGATGAATTAGGAAAGACGATGATTGCCACGGATACAAGATTTGCTAAATCAAATCTTAAATATGCTGGTGCGCCATTTGCTAACCATGTTTTCTCTCCAGGAGAAAAAACAATGATTCATCTTTCTGAAAATAATGGTCGCTTTAAATTAGTGGCTACAACTGTAGAAGTATTAGAAAGTGATCATTTCTTAGATGGATATTCACATGGATTATTTAAACCTCATATGCCAGTAAATGAATTTTTCCAAAAGTTATTAGAAATAGGCGTAACTCAACACTATGCTATAACTGCTGGTAATTTATTAAGTAAAATGAGTCTTCTAGCGGAAATAATGGGATTTGATTATTATGAAATTTAATTATGCATATTGCATTGATATGGGCGGGACTTTCTTAAAAGGGGCAATTGCAGATTGTAAAGGCAACTTGATGACAAAAGTATATCAAATTCCTGCTAATTCATCAGCTCCGATAGATGATTACATCAATAGTTTTGCCGCTATGTTTAAGAATTTAGAAATAGAAGCAAAAGAAAAGAATATTGATATAGAGTTTATAGCGTTAAGTGTTCCAGGACCTTTTGATTATGAAAAAGGTATTTCAAAGATGAGCCATAAATATCAAGCAATATATAATTTAGATTTAAAGCAATTGTTTTTAGAAAAATTAAATATAACAAAGCCAATGTTTTTTGAAAATGATGTCATTTCATTTTTGCTTGGTGAATCAAAAGATATGGTTGATTTAGATAAAAAATCAATATGTGCGATTACATTAGGTACAGGATTAGGATATGTGGTTATGAATAAAAATGTAATTTTACGTAATGATTTAGGTTCTCCAAAAGAATATATCTATGATAAACCTTATAAAGATGGAATTATGGAAGATTATTTTTCCGCTCGCGGAATGATTCGTTTTTATAAACTAATAACAAATAAAAATATAGAATCATCAAAAGCAATTAGTGATTTAGCTAAAAATGGTGATTATGAAGCGTTAGAAGCTTTAAAACAATTTGGTAAAGAATTAGGACAAGGACTATTACCATATTTAACCAAAAATAAAGTTGATGATCTTTATTTGGGTGGACAAGTTAGTAAAGCTTATCCTTATTTTTTAGAATCGCTTCAAAAAGAATTAAAAAATACAAATGTACATGTATCAAAAAATGAAAATAGTGCATTAAGCGGACTGGCTGTTCGTTTCTTTAATAGTTAAAGGAGAATTTTACTTATGAAGTATGGGTATTTTGATGATAAAAATAAAGAATATGTAATTACTACACCATTTACACCATTACCTTGGATAAATTATTTAGGAAATAAAGATTTTTTCTCACTTATTTCTAATACCGCAGGTGGATATTCTTTTTATAAGGATGCTAAATTAAGAAGAATAACAAGATTCCGTTATAATAATGTTCCTAATGATAATGGAGGAAGATTATTTTATATTGTTGATGGTGATACCAAGTGGTCGCCAAGTTTTTTACCACTTAAAACACCTTTAGATAGTTATGAATGTCATCATGGAATAGGGTATACAAAATTTATATCAACAAAAAATAATTTAAAAGCAAATTTAACTTGTTTTGTACCTTTAGATGATGCTTGTGAAATAAATACTCTTACTTTAACTAACAATTCAAATGAAGAAAAGAGAATAAAATTGTTTTCTGCAGTGGAATTTTGTTTATGGAACGCTAGTGATGATAGTCAGAATTTTCAAAGAAATTATTCGACAGGTGAAGTAGAAATTGAACAAAAAACTATTTATCATAAGACTGAATATCGCGAAAGAAGAAATCACTATAGTTTTTATTATACTAATGGTGAAGTGATTGGATTTGATAGCGATCGTGATACTTTCTTAGGAAAATTCAATAATTATGATAGTCCAATCGTTATTCAAAATAATAAATGTACAAATTCTAAAGCATCAGGTTGGTCTCCAATTGCGTGTTTTGAAATAGAAGTCACTTTAGCACCAAAAGAAGAAAAAACTATTAATTTCCTATTAGGATATGTTGAAAATAAAGAAGAAGATAAATGGGATAAATTTGGAAATATTAATAAAGAAAAAGCCCATGAACTAATTGAAAAATATAATAATGAAGAAAATGTTCAAAAAGCATTAAATAAGTTACATACTTATTGGGAAGAATTGTTCTCTCATTTCCAAGTTCAATCAAGCGATGAACATGTTAATCGTATGGTCAATATTTGGAATCAATATCAATGCATGGTGACATTTAATATGTCAAGAAGTGCTTCTTATTATGAATCAGGTATTGGTAGAGGTATGGGATTTAGAGACTCTTGCCAAGATTTATTAGGATTTGTTCATATGATTCCTAATCGTGCAAGAGAAAGAATTATTGATATAGCATCTATTCAAAAAGAAGATGGATCGACATATCACCAATATCAACCATTAACTAAAAAAGGAAATTCTGATATTGGTGGAGGATTTAATGATGATCCACTTTGGTTAATCGCCGCGACTTATGCTTATGTGGCAGAAACTGGCGATTATTCAATTCTTAGTGCATTAGTGCCATTTGATAATGATGAAACTAAAGCAAAGTCATTATTCGAACACTTAAAACTAAGTATTAATTATACTTTAAATAATTTAGGCCCACATAAATTGCCATTAATTGGACGCGCTGACTGGAATGATTGTTTAAACTTAAATTGCTTTTCTAAGGAGCCAGGAGAATCTTTCCAAACTTGTTCAAACTTTGAATCACATAAAGCTGAATCGGTTTTTATAGCGGGAATGTTTGTTAAATATGGAAAAGAATATGTGCAAATATGCAGACAATTAAACGATTTAAAAGAAGTTAGTAGAGTTTCAAAAGCTATTAACGAAATGATAAATGCCGTAGAAACTTATGGATGGGATGGAGAATGGTTTATTCGTGCTTATGACGCTTTCTTAGATCCAGTAGGAAGTAAAGTCTGTGAAGAAGGTAAGATATTTATTGAGCCACAAGGAATGTGCGTAATGGCCGGAATTGGTGAAAAAAACGGACTTGCTAATAAAGCTTTAGATAGCGTAAAAACGCACTTGGATACAAAATATGGCATTGTCTTATTACAACCTGCTTATCAAAACTATCATTTGAATTTGGGCGAAGTTTCTTCTTATCCACCAGGATATAAAGAAAATGCTGGAATTTTTTGCCATAACAATCCATGGATAAGTTGCGCAGAAGCATATATGCGTCATGGTGATAGAGCGTTTGAAATTTATAAGAAAATATGTCCTTCTTATATTGAAAATATTAGTGATATTCATAGAACAGAACCATATGTTTATTCCCAAATGATTGCGGGTATTGATGCTCCGCACTTTGGTGAAGCTAAGAACTCTTGGCTTACTGGTACTTCAGCGTGGACATTGGTAAATATTACACAATACATTTTAGGTATTATACCAACACTAGAAGGATTAAAAATAGACCCAGTTTTACCTAACTCCATTAATGAATTTAAAATTGAAAGATTATATCGTGGTACTAGATATCATATTGAAGCTAAAAGAGGGAATAAATATTCTATGATTGTTGATGAAAAAGAAATAATCGGAAATATTGTACCTTTAAGTGATAAAAAAGACGTAAATATAAAAATAACTTATGCTGATTAAAAGAAAGGGTGATAGTTATGCCAAATATTAAGTTAATAAATATTAATAAGTATTATAGCAAAGACAATCATGTTGTTTATGACTTTAATTTAGATATTAAAGACAAAGAATTTATCGTACTTGTTGGTCCTTCTGGATGCGGTAAATCCACAACTTTACGTATGGTTGCAGGTTTAGAAGATATTACAAGTGGCGAATTATATATTGATGATAAATTAGTTAATGATGTTCAAGCTAAAGATCGTGGCATATCTATGGTATTCCAAAGTTATGCTTTATTTCCTAACTTATCAGTTAGAAAAAATATTAGTTATGGCTTAGAAATAAGAAAAGTTCCCACTGTAATTAAGAAAAAAGTGTATGACAAAAAAGAACATAAATTTATAGAAAAAGAAGTTACAGTTATGCGTCATATGTCAAAAAATGAAATCAATGAACGAGTTAATAAAGCAGCAAATATGTTAGGATTAACCGAGTATTTAGATCGTAAACCACGTGCGTTATCTGGTGGTCAAAAACAACGTGTAGCGTTAGGAAGAACAATAGTTCGTGATTCAAAAGTATTTTTAATGGATGAACCATTGAGCAATCTTGATGCTAAATTAAGAGTACAAATGCGCAAAGAAATTACTGATTTACACCATCGCATTGGTGCAACAACAATATATGTTACTCATGACCAATTAGAAGCTATGACTATGGCAGATCGCATTGTTATTATGAACAAAGGTGTTGTGCAACAAATAGGTACGCCAGAAGAAGTATATAATACACCAAGTAATAAATTTGTATCTGCATTTATTGGTTCTCCAACAATGAATTTCTTTAATGCTTTAATTGATACTAAGAACAATAAGGCTATAGTGGGCAAGCAAGAAATAAAATTAAATAGTAAAATTAATAGTGCTTTAAAAGAATATGATAACAAAGAATTATGTTTTGGTATCCGTGCTGAAGATTTATTTATTACTGATAAAGGTGAACTTGAAGCAAAAGTAACAATGATTGAATTATTAGGAAAAGATAGCATTATCCATGCACAATTTGAAAATTATGATTTAGCAATTTATTGTGAAGATGGATATGATTTATCTGTTAATGATAAAATCAAATTTAATATTGATTTAGAACGTTTACACATTTTTGATGAATTTGAAAATACTATCAAATTTTAGTAGGAGTTATTATGAGCAAATTTAATAAGATATTTTTGATATTTTCTATTACTATATTATTAACATCTTGTGAATTCATTTTTAATGGTTCCACTAGTGTAAGTATTTCAAATAAACCATCAATAAGCGTAAATGATTCTAAAAATACTACATCTATTGATAAATCAACATCTACTTTGCCTTCACCAAGCACTAGCGCTAGTTCATCTATTAATAAAATACTTGAAGTTACTTGGGAAGAAGAACCCATAATATCTTCATGTTATGGAGAAGACTTAGAGTTTTCTAATTATGGAAAAATAAAAGTTAGTTATACTAATGGAACTGTTAAGTACGTCAATTTAACTAAAAGTAATTTGAAAACTAATCGTGCGAATATATATTCTTTAGAAAAACAAGTAATATACGCAGTATATGATGAATTCACATTAAAATTTGAATTCACATTAACAAAAAGAAGCACAAATTCTAGTGTTGCCTTTATTAAAAAATTAGGCGTTGGTTGGAATTTAGGAAATAGTTTTTCTTCTTTTATTGATGGATTTGACTATAAATCCAATACCGGCATTGTTAATGAATTAGGATTTGATATTAATAATATTGAGATGTTTTGCGAAGTTCGCGATCAACCTCAAAAGTTTCGCGGTAAGATTACTAAAAATACCATTAAAGCAGTTTATGATAAAGGTTTTAGGTCTATTCGTATTCCGATGAGTTGGTCTAACCATATGACTAATGGCAAGATTAATGAACAATGGATGAATAGAATTCAAGAAGTAGTGGATTATATATATAAGGATTATGAAGATTTATATGTAATGATTACACTTATGGATGGAGTAAGAGGTTATGATTTATCAAATGCCAATCGCGCAAAAACAATGAATCTTGTGCATGATGTTTGGGAACAAGTGTCAGAAACTTTTAAGGATTATGATGAAAGATTAATTTTTGAAAATCTTAATGAGCCAATGTATAGTGAGAAAATACAGTGGGATATGAATCCAACCGATAGCAAATATTCTAGCTTGTATAAAGAAGCAAATAAAAATCTTATGGATTATAATCAAGAATTTGTTAATGTTGTTCGCGCTTCAAATAGCGATAATAATAAAAATAGATACTTAACAATTAATACATATGGAAACATTCCAGAATACGCTTATGATTCTAGTATAAACGCAGTTTCTAAATTTAAGTTTCCAACGGATTCCGCAACTGATAAGTTATTATTTAATGGCCATGCCTATTATCCAAATTATTTTTGTTACCATAATGCTGATAATGGTTATTATAAAGATGTGTGGAATAAAAATTCATCTGAAGATAAAAAATCGTTAGATCAATTATTCACTAATCTTGAAAATAATTTTATTAAAAAAGGAATTGGTGTAATTATATCAGAATGGGGTAGTATTGATAGGGATGTTGATGGCCGTGATAAATGTCGAGAAGATCATGCTTATTATTATATGAAAAATGCCACGCAAAAAAATATTGCATGTATGGTTTGGGATAATGGAGCAATGTCAGGAAATGAACATAGTGAAGCATTTGGTTTCTTAAACAAACATAAAGCATCGGGGTTATATGATAATATGAAAAAGTTGAGTTATGTTACATATGAAAACAATACTTTGTGGTATCATGAAAACATTTTAAAGCAAATTTTTCAAGGATTTAGTGATGGTAAGAGCGCTTAAAAAGCGCTCTTTTTTAAGTGTGAAAATTATTTTCTTACAAAAATTGGAAGCGTGAAAAAAATAGTTGAAAGCGGTTCCTTAACGTGGTAC
>CAKPAV010000085.1 GCA_934133115.1 uncultured Bacilli bacterium | reverse complement strand
CCATATGCCCACCTTGTTACATTTTCCCAAATAAAGTTTACAGGTTAGTTCTATTATAATCAATATTGAGCAATATTCAATATTTTTTTTTAAAAGAATATAAAAAAAAGCCTTTCGGCTTTTTAAATTTTGTTTTATTTAACTGTTGATAAAATTGCTAATGCAATCAAATAACAAATAAGTACAGTTAGTACAAAGAATCCTAAACCAATTAATATTTTCCAATATGGCTTTTTAGTTAATTTCATGACATATAAGCTAACAACAGCGAATATACCACTAATTAATCCACCAATAGCGCCACTTACAACAGGGAAAATCTTAATTAAGCTTGGGACATTCCCCCAAACCATGATAAAAACAAATGGAATAAATGCTAAAACATATTCATATGGTGTCGCCGGTTCACTAATTTGGTACTTTTGCCCATTAACGTTGCACTTGAGTCCAGTCAAGAAATTTCCTTCAAGAAAAGCATTTAATTCTTGTCCATCAATAACACAACTAAATTGTTTTTTGGAAACTTTTTGTAACTTTATTCCATTAATAAATAAAGTTCTTGCTCCAGTCCAAATGTTCTCTGTAACACTGAGTTCTCCAACTCCATCGATTTTGATTATATTATTCATAAATTGCCTCTCCTTTTCTGATAAATAGTCTAACATATAATCAATTAAATATAAAGATTTATTTGTATCATTGTTCAAATATTTGTTGTATGCAAACAATTAGCTATTTAAAAAATTATTTTTATCACTATTGACTTTATGCTATCATTATAACATGGAGAAATACCCAAGTGGTTGAAGGGACTAGTTTCGAAAACTAGCAGTGGATGAAAGTCCAGCGGGGGTTCAAATCCCCTTTTCTCCGCCACGATAAAATCAATTAGTTTGATACGTTTTAATTCTATCAAACTTTTTATTAATTAATTGGAGTGTATAGTAATTTTTTCCTGAATGCCAGCCTTTTATACTTCTATTGAAGATTTTTTTAATTGCCATTATTATATTTTTTAAATCAAAATACCCCATTAGAAAAGTTGCTTATAAACAAAAAAAACTTAGTATAATTTTTGCTATTAAACTAAGTTTTTAATATCAAATTTTTTTTAATTAGCATAAAATCTAAGATATTTTAGATTTCAACCCAAGTTGTTGGATTAAATGATGGGGCGGATGAAACAAAATCTCCAAGATAGTTTTTATATTTTTCAGACATTGCTTTTCCAACACCTGTTTGAACTGCTTCATATTCACCATCGGCATTTTGTTTTAAAACCGTACGATAAATAGGTTGAACGTATTCTTTTCCATATGCAAAAGTTGGATTATTTAATGTCCCTAAATCCACCGTAATTGTAAACAAATAATATGTATCTGATACTCCATTAGGAAAATAAATTAAAAAGAACATATCTTTTGTATCTTCATCAAAGAAATTTGATAAATTGTTTTGTTCCCATGCATCACAACTACCTAGAACACTGCTATTTGCCCACCATGTTCCTGAACGACTTTTTATTACTTTATTAATATTCGAATTAGGGTTATTCAATCCTATATTCGGATTCTCTGTGGTTCCATTTAAAATATTATTTGTTAATTGTTCGTGTTTTTTTCCTTCTTCGGTATTTGGAAATAAATACTTAAATTCGTTAATATTAGCAACGATTTCTCCATTTATAGAAGATGGATCATTAAGAGCATAATTAAAAGTTGCATATACTCCTCCGCAAGTTAAAGCAAAAATAGCAAGACAAATTAAAAGAGAATTTTTTAACATTTTCATATTATTTCTTCTCCTTTACTTTTTTATTAACAATCTTATTAAATGATAATTCGAGAATATCAATAATTGTTTGAGCTGTTGTTTCAGATTTGTCGCATAACTTAATCACATACCATTTTTCTTTATATGATTTTGGGAAGAAAGTTTCTTTCATTCCCCCAAACTTTAATTTTGAGTTTTCATCTAAAACAACTCTTAAAATAGCATCACCAGTTTTTGTTCCATAAATATAAGCAAAACATTTGTTTTTTCCATCCAACATAGCGTAATATGTATCAGGAATCAACAAACCACTTCTAGATAATTTTTTGCTTCTTTTTACATATATTTTATCTTGATAATTTTGCTCTATATAATCCGCGACTGCTTTTTTAGAAAAAGAGTTTCTAAAAAACAAATATTTCTTTTGAGAGGATATGATTAATTTTCTTTCTTCCATTGCTTTAGTTAATTTTTTATCCACCATTGGTGATATAACACAAGAAAAAATTGTAAGTAACAAGCATAAATATCCTGCTGGAGATTGCATAAAATCAATAAAGCTTCCTAAAAAAGGAATACGCTTGTTTTTATAAATTCCTAGCATTTGCGAATAACGCACCGGGAATCTATCTGGATATTGGTTTGCATCTCCTTGAAGTAAAAAATATCTTTCACTATGCTCATCATTTGCTTCTTCAATATTCACTATTCTATGAATAATGAAAACTCCATCGGTTTCATACATAACGATGTCATATAATTTCAAATCATCTTCACTTGGTAATTGAAAAAGAGTAATCAAATCATATCTTTTAATTTGGTTTGTTAAATTATTTTTCACTATATATTCATTTTTCTCATATATTGTAGCCATTGAACCGCTTTTTACAACTTTAACAATTGGAGTTTCTCCTACTTTCTTAGAACTAGAAATATTATTTCCAATAGATAGCCCAAATAGTGATAGCATTAGAATACAGAAAAAAACTGATAACATTTTATCGATAATCAAACGAGCAGCATGGTTTTGTTTCGCCTTATCTCCTTGCTGCTCAGCTTTTGATATTTCGCTATCAGCAAGTCCTCCTTTAATAATTTTTAATCGCAGTTTTGCAATATTAATTATTAAAAGTGTAAAACCTGCTGTTAATGCTGTAAAAACTATGAGGCAAACTACAACAATATACTTATCGTATCCTGCCATAATTTTATTCCCCTAATTTAATTTATTATGCTGCTGCTTCGCTAATTTCAATTATAATTTTTGTATTTTTAAGTTGAGCTTCATATGTTTTATATTCTGCATGTGTACTTAACTTAATTCCTTCATTAGCACCAAAATAATCAGTTAACTTAATTTCATATTCACCTAATATTTTGTTTCCTTCATTTAATGAAACTGTATTATTACTATCTAATCCATTAGTAACAAAAATATCTTTTTCATCATATTTATTGCCTGTAAAAGATAACTTCATATTTAACTTTATACCATTATCTCTAACATCAGCATCTGCCCCAACATTTGGTGTGAAACTAACTTTGAAAGTGCCTTCTGTTTTCATACCTGTATAATAGGAATTAGTACCGCCACCTATTACACCAAGATCATCAATTGTAACTGCGAATGTTGAGTTAATTTTTATTTCTCCCTTACTACTTTCTGTTACTGCGCCAGAAATGATAGGTGAAATTTCTCCTGTAGCAGCTTGTGTAGGATTTTGCGCATAATTAAATGTTGCGTATACTCCACCGACTGTCATAATTGTTGCCATTGCAATAATTGCACTTAATTTTTTCATTTTGTTCCTCCTTAGATAAATAAAATCAATCCCTTTTTGGCGAAACATAAAACGGGAAGGCAACTGTACACCTAATGATATATTAGATGAACAAAATTCAGGAATTATAAACAATTTTAGTAGTTTAAACCAATGATTTTTTATGTTTTTTGCAAAAAATCACACTTAACTAAAATAATTTCTTGACAAAATGTTTTCAAATTAATAAACTAGTGTTACAACTTGTTCATCTAATATATCATTAGACGAACTAATAAATTTTTCTTGGTTATCATTAAATAAATTTCCGATTTTATCCATCATATCTTTTTTATGATTCGATAATGAATGAACATAGCGATTTAATGTAATTGTCGCATTTTTATGTCCTAAAATCTCAGAAAGTGTTTTAACATCTACTCCACATTCAATTGATCTTGTGGCAAAAGTATGACGCAAGGCATGAAATCCTTTATGTTTTATATTGGCGTGTTTTAACATTAATGCAAAACTTTTTTGATACGATCTAACCGATATAGGTTTTTGATTGTAAGAAATAACATATATTGAATTATCTTGTTTTAATAACTTAAATATTATTTCTAATTGCTTAGGAAAAGGTATCATTCTTTTTGATGAAAATGTTTTAGGGCTATTAAGAATACGTTGATATATGCCATTTTTATTTTTTCCTTCGTGGCATGTTTTATTTATACTTATAATTCTTTTTTCTATATCAACATCATTCCAAGTTAAAGCAAGTAATTCTCCTATCCTCATACCTGTATATAAGCATATAATGACACCTAACATTTTCTTTTTTTTGGAAGCCCACACTTTGTTTTCAATCGTTTTCTGTTCTTCAAAAGAAAAACATGTAATTTCTTTTTCTTCTAAATGCGGTCTACGTATATTTCCTAAATTATAACTTTTTAAATTATTCGATAAAAATGCCATTTTTATTGAAGATTGTATAACTGTTATTATTAAGTTCACACTGCTAATAGATAATTTATTTTTGCCATCTAATAGTTCATTTATATAAACTTGTACTTTTAATGGAGTTATATTTATTAACTCCTCTTCTCCAAATTTTTTAATTACATAATTATTACATATACTTACATAATTCCAATATGTTTTGTTTTTTAAAGTTGGTTTAATATAATTTTCTAGCCAAATCTTAGCCCACTTTTTATACTTCACTACTATCAACTCCTAATTGAAATAACTTTTTGTTCATTTATTATTTTGGCAAATTAGCATCATTTTTATAAAAATGATTAATTTTTAAAAATATTTTATTATCATTTTAAGTTGATTTTATGAGTATGTGTATGAAAATATTTTATTTAGTATTAATTTCTTCTATTCTTAACTTTCGTTGCAATTTTATCATTACTATTATTGCATAAATTGCTACAAGCGCTTCTGTAATGACCATTGTCCACCACATCGCGTTACCACCAAATAGTGATGGCAATAATACTAATACAATTCCGCTTATAACTATACCTCTAGCTAAAGATATAATAGTTGCTACATTTTCTTTTAATAGCGCTTGGAAATAATAAGTACAATAAACATTAAAAGGTAAAATTAAAAACGAAATACTATAAACACACATAATATTAGGCGCGATATTTAATACTTCTTCCGTGGGTGCCATAAATATTCTTATTAATTGTTTAGGAAAAATCATTACAATTCCCATCCAAATAGTTCCAACAATTATTGCTGTAATAATATTATATTTTAAAGTCAAAGAAACTCGATCATATCGTTTTGCACCAAAATTAGTTGATAATATTGGTTGTCCTGCTTGCCCAATTCCATAGCCACAACATTGTACAATTGTCGAAATATTAATAATTACTGCATACACAGCCAGTGCATCATCATTTAAATATTTTAAAATCAAATTATTAAATAGCATCGTCAAAAAACCCATAGCTATATCTGCAATAAAAGCTGAGAATCCTGTTTTAGAAATTGGCACAAATAAAGAAAATACTTCTTTATTGCACGAAAATTTCATAGTATTTGATTTACTAAAGAAATGTGTAGACATAATTAACACCGATACTAATGATCCAATTGCGGTTGCTAAACCAGCACCTAACGTTCCCATATCTAATGGAAAAACAAAAACGTAGTCACCAACAACATTAAATACACCCGCAAAAATGATTGCTAATGTCGCAAGCATTGGTTTATTATCATTTCTTAAATATGCCGCTAAAATTTGAGCGAAAATAAATGATGGTGCTGCAAATTTAATTGGTAAAAGATATTCTTTACAAAGTTTAAGTGTATTGGCGTCTTTTGCTCCGAAAACATATAATAATTGGTCCTCAAATAACCAGAATAGAACCAAAAAAACAATTGACATAATAGCACCATACACTATTGATGCTGTAAAAAACTTATTTGCGGTTTCCTTATCATTTTTTCCTTTATTAACAGCAAATAAAACTGATCCGCCAATTCCGATTAATAATCCTAAACTATAGATAATATTCCAGATTGGAGCAATAATTGCCATCGCTTGTGATCCAATTGGTCCATAGTATTGTCCAACCATAGCCATATCAACAAGTCCATAAATGCAAGAAATTAATGAACTACCAAAGGCAGCGAACAAATACTTTAAATATATCTTTTTTATATTTCCATTTATCACATTCATAACACTTACCTCCAAAAAAAGCCGGATAACGAAATAGGGCATTTCAGCCTATCACCTTATCCAGCTAATATTTCTAATGAATACTTCGCCCTCCGCGTGAGCAATGCTATTTTAAAGCATTAATATTTTTTAATCAAGTATAAAAAAATTTATTATGTTTTTATTAACAAAAGATATAAAAATATATACTTTTTTGATGTAATTTTAAATTATTTATTTATTATTTTTAATTTATTTAAAAAAAGTATATAATAAATTTATAGAAATAAAATTTCTATAATACAAAAATTAATTTAGGAGGAAAATTTATGCCAAGATTTGTATTAAATGAAACTTCATATCATGGAGCAGGCGCAATTGACAATATTGTTCCTGAAGTATTAAGAAGAGGATTTAAAAAAGCTTTTGTATGCTCGGATCCTGATTTATTAAAATTCGGAGTAACTCAAAAAGTTACCAAATTACTTGATGATGCTAAATTAGAATATGAAATTTATTCTGACATCAAACCAAACCCAACTATTGAAAATGTTAAACATGGTGTCGAAGCATTCAAGGCTTCTAAAGCTGACTATATCATTGCTATCGGTGGTGGATCATCAATGGATACCGCTAAAGCAATTGGTATTATTATCGAAAACCCTGAATTTGCAGATGTTCGTTCATTAGAAGGTGTTGCACCTACTAAAAAACCATGTACACCTATTATTGCTGTTCCTACTACTGCTGGTACTGCTGCTGAAGTTACTATCAACTATGTTATTACTGATGTAGAAAAGAACAGAAAATTCGTTTGTGTCGACACTCATGATATCCCTGTCATCGCTGTTGTTGATCCAAACATGATGTCAAGTATGCCAAAAGGATTAACCGCTGCTACTGGTATGGAT